>JACQFF010000237.1 GCA_016200205.1 Planctomycetia bacterium | reverse complement strand
GTGGTCAAGGTGACCCCGACACCTCGCGAAATCTGGTCGTCGCCGATACCTTGAAAATCGTCTCATCCGCCTTGCTGGGACTGAGCGTTGGATGTGCACAGTGCCACGATCATCGCTACGATCCGATTCCACAGGCCGATTATTATCGCTTGCGGGCCGTATTCGAGCCGGCCTACGACTGGAAGAACTGGCGCGTGCCCGCGCAACGGCTGATCTCGCTGTGGACCGAAGCGGATCGGGGCAAAGCAGCCGAAGTCGACGCCGAAGCGGCTAAAGTCGGCGCCGAGCGACAAGCGAAGCTAGACGTCTACATGGAAGAGGCGCTGGAAAAGGAGCTGGCCAAATACGACGACGAATTGCAGGGGGCCTTGCGGCTGGCCTATCAGACTCCCGCCGCGGGGCGCACGGCCGAACAGAAAAAGGTGCTCGACGAGAACCCCAGCGTGAACATTTCGCCGGGCGTGCTCTATCAATACAACCCAACGGCAGCCGATGAGTTGAAGAAGTTCGACGCTCGCATCGGCGAGATTCAAGCCAAAAAGCCGTTCCAGGATTTTATTCCCGCCTTGACCGAAGTAGCCGGCCAGGTTCCCGCCACGTACCTGTTTCACCGAGGCGATCATCGGCAGACGAAACAAGAGATCGCTCCCGGCGGTCTGACCGTCTGTGCAATGCCCGGCGAGCGGCTGCAAATCGCCCCCAAGGATCCCCAGCGGGCTACCTCGGGCCGGCGGCTGGCACTGGCACGCTGGCTGACCGGCGATAAAAATCCGCTCACCGCGCGCGTGCTGGTCAATCGCGTGTGGATGCACCATTTTGGGCGCGGATTGGTGAACACCCCGGCCGATTTCGGCAGGTTGGGCGAAAAGCCCTCGCATCCGGAATTGCTCGATTGGCTGGCCCACGACTTCATGGCCGGCGGCTGGAAGCTCAAGCGATTGCACAAGATGATCATGACCTCGGCCGCCTATCGTCAGAGTTCCGCGCGCGATCCAGCTAGAGCTGAGCTCGATCCTGACGATCGGCTTTACTGGCGGATGCCGGTGCGGCGGCTCGACGCCGAAGCGCTTCGCGATCGCATTTTGGCCACCAGCGGCGTATTGAATCGAAAAATGTTCGGTCCGGCCGTTCCGGTCAAGGAAGACGCCGTGGGCCAGGTGGTCGTCGGTGTCGATCCGCCCGTGGGCACTCCCGATCCGCCCGTCGGGCACGAAGCGTTTCGCCGCAGTCTGTACATTCAAGTTCGCCGCAGTCAGCCGTTGGCCATGTTACACGTGTTCGATTTGCCGGTGATGGAAACCAATTGCGAGCGACGCACCGTTTCGACGGTGGCCACGCAATCGCTGATGTTGATGAACAGCGATTTTATTTTACAGCAGGCCGGATACTTCGCGGCCCGCATCCGCAAGGAAGCGGCCGGCGATCCGAGCAAGCAGGTAATGGCGGCGTGGCAGTTGGCTTTTGCTCGCGCGCCGGAGCCTCGCGAGTTGGAGCGAGCGCTGGCATTTTTGGCCGCGCAAGCCGCGCCCGCGGCCGCGCCGATGCAAGCCGGTGCCAACCCACCGTCAGCCGCGGCGTCCGCGGCGGATCCGAGCGTCGACGCCCTGGCCAGTTTGTGCCAGATTTTGCTCAGCACGAATGAGTTTTTGTATGTCGAGTAACCGTTTCTTTTGGGACCTCTAACGAAGCCGCGACGGAGAGGGGGGAGAGTCCCCGGCAATTTTGTTGGAGTTCCTTAAGCACATGGAGTTGGTCACATGACGCCGCTGGATCTTCGCACTCGCAGACAATTCCTGATGCAAAACGCGCACGGCATCGGCGGCCTGGCGCTAGCTTGGTTATTGCGCGAGGAAAACTTGCTCGCCGCGCCGCACCTCCCGCGCGACCAGCGCAAGTTCGACATGACGCCGAAGCCGCCCCACGCGCCGCCGCGGGCCCGGGCCATGATTTCGCTGTTCATGCATGGCGGTCCGAGTCACGTCGATTTGTTCGATCCCAAGCCCGAACTCACCAGGCGCAGCGGCAGCGATTATCAAGGCGAGATTGTGTACAGCTTCGCCAATCGCGCCAGCAAAAAGCTATTCGGCAGTCCGTGGAAATTCGCCAAGCACGGACAATCCGGAACCGAGGTGTCGGAGCTGCTGCCGAACGTAGCGGAGGTTGTCGACGACATCGCGTTGATTCGCTCGATGCACACCGACATCAATGGTCACGAGTCTTCGATCTGGTATTTAAACACCGGCAAATCGCAACCGGGGCGGCCGGCCTTGGGCTCGTGGCTCACCTATGGGCTAGGGTCGGAGAGCCAGGACTTGCCGGCCTACGTGGTGCTCAGCGATCCGGACGGGCACCCGGTGGACGGAGTGCGCAATTGGTCAAACGGTTGGCTGCCGCCCTTGTTCCAGGGCACGGTGATCCGGCCGCGCGAACCGCGGATCTTGAATTTGGATCCGCCCCCCCATCTGCGCGGCGAGCGCCAACAGCAGAACCTGGCGCTGCTGGGGGATTTGAATCGCCAACATCTCGAGCGTCATTCGGGCGAGGCCGATTTGGAAGCTCGAATCGCCAGTTACGAATTGGCCGCGCGGATGCAATCGGCGGCCAAAGAGGCGATTGCTTTTTCCGAAGAAAGCGAAGCCACGAAAAAGCTCTACGGCTTGGACGATCCGGCCACGGCCGAATATGGCACGCGCTGTTTGATCGCTCGTCGCCTGGTCGAACGGGGCGTGCGATTCGTGCAACTCTTCTTGGGCGGGCAGCCGTGGGACAATCACAACGACATTCGAAACACGCTGCCCAAAATCTGCCGTCGCACCGACAAGCCCAGCGCCGGCTTGGTCAAGGATCTGAAAAACCGCGGCCTGCTCGACACGACACTCGTGCATTGGGGCGGCGAAATCGGCCGCCTGCCGGTCACCGAAGGCGATGGCGAAAAATGTGGCCGCGATCACAACGGTCAAGGCTTCAGCACATGGTTGGCCGGGGGTGGAATCAAAGGCGGGATCACTTATGGTCAGACCGACGAGTTCGGCCACCGCGCGGCGGTCGATCCGGTCGGTCCCAACGATTATCAGGCCACACTGCTCCACCTGTTCGGCATGGATCACAACGCGCTAACCTACCATTACAACGGCCAGGAACAAAAGCTTACGGACAATCGCCCCTGCCGCGTGGTCCACGAGCTGTTTGCTTGAAGCGAACTGTCAGTAACAACTGGCAACTAGCATCTTAAACGCGGCCAAAACCACCAGCGGCACGATGACGAGCATTTCCATGGCACGATTCCTGAAGGGTTTTGTGCGAAAGGGTTCCTACTGACGCGTATTTCGGTCGATGGGCGTTTAGCATTTGGCGCGCCAGCAGAATCCGAGGAGCACAAAAATAGTTCGCTCTCACGATGTATCGGCATGTGAACGAACGAATTATAATTTTCGCGAGCAGAAGTATGAACTGAATAAGCCTTGCCCAATTCGCAGGCAAATCTCGGAATTCTGCCCTTCTTTGTGGCATTCTCGCCAGCTACTATGGCAGGCCCGCTGTGAACTTGCGGTTGTATAAGGCGAGCTCGTTTGCGCTAGAATTTCGTGAGAAATCAGTGAACGCCTGGCGCTGGAAAGCGCACGGGTTTCCGCCGGCAGGGCAGGCGCGTTACGCTTCGGTCGAAGCGCGCCGAAAACTAAAACGACAAAGCCGCTCGGCGCGCTCGCCACCACCGTGGGGTATGCGGCGGATGGCTTACGAACAAGTAATGTTTATGTCGCTTGACGCCCTATGCAGCCTCAATTAATCTCGCAATTTGCATGGGGCACGAGCTCGCGTCGCCAGCGACAATTGGGCTTGCTCCAAGTGACCGTGCCGTGTTAACCTTCTACCGGGTCGTTTGGGCCTGGATGGGGTCAGCGGCCGACGTTCGTCATCCATCCGCAGTTCATCCCACAGATCCGCTCGTGCCAGCCGCGCTGCCCACCTGCCGTCGGGCGACTCCCGCGAGTTTTTGTTTCGCCAGTACGATCATCTCGTTGAGTTGCTGGACCGGAGTCCAGAAGAAACGAAAACAGGATCAGCGGCGAGAACGCGGTGTCGGCAAGCAGACCGCCATTTTACCGATCGGGGTAGTGACCGATGCAGCTTGATGTCCGCGGCGTCGCCGCCATGTTGAATGTGCCCCCGAGCACGATTTATCGTTGGATCAACGAAAAGCGTTTGCCCGCCAAGGGCGTGGAAGGCCAGTATCGGTTCGCTCGCACCGAATTGCTCGAATGGGCGACGGTGCACAAGGTCGAGCTATCGCTCGATATCTTTCACGATGGCACGGCCGGCTCGGCGCGGCTGTCGCTCGTCGAGGCCTTGGAATCGGGCGGCATCTTTTACAACGTACCCGGCTCGGACAAAAGTTCCGCGCTGCGTTCGGTGGTTGACAATATGTCGTTGCCCGATGGCTCGGATCCGGAGTTGCTGCTCGAGCTGTTTTTGGCCCGCGAAGCCACCGGTTCAACGGCGGTGGGCAACGGCATCGCCATTCCACATCCACGTCATCCGGTCGTGCTGCCGGTGGTGAAGCCGACGTTGTGTTTGTGTTTTCTGGCCAAGCCGATCGACTTTGCCGCAGCCAATGGCGAGCCGGTTCACACGCTGTTCGTCTTGCTCAGCCCCACGATTCAATTGCATTTGCAAATGCTGGCTCGCGTAGCGAGCCTGTTGCGCGATGATCGCTTCCAGCAGGTTTTGGCACATCGCAAGCCGCGCAAGGAGATTTTAACCGAGGTGCGCCGCGTGGAAAAGGCTTTCGAGCGATCTTCGCCCGCCAATAACTAGGGAGCAGGGAATCACGATGGAGTGGCTGCTAGTTGCGGTCGCCGTGTTGGTGGCCAGTGGATTGATGGCTGTCGTGATGACAAGCTTTCCCCGGCTCTCCACCTTCTGGGGCGCGGTCGGAGGGGGGGCCGGCTGCGCGATCGGGTTGTTCGCGGTGGTACGTGTCCTCTGGAGCGGAAAGGTCGAATCGCTCCGCTGGGGCTGGGATGTACCGTATGGCTCCTTCTCGTTGGAGCTGGACCCGCTCTCGGGCTTCTTTGCGATTCCCATCTTGGTCCTCTCTGGTCTGGCCGCCATTTACGGCAGCCGCTACGTAGCGGTTTTCTGGGATCGCAAGTCAGTCGGAGAACTCTGGTTTTTCTTCAATTTGCTCGTGGCCGGCATGCTTATCGTAGTGCTGGCGCGCAATGGAATGTTGTTTCTCGTGGCCTGGGAAGTCATGTCGCTGGCGGCTTTCTTCCTAATCACCTTCGAACACGAAAAACAGGAAGTCCGCGACGCCGGAAAAACTTTTTTGATCGCCACGCACTTGGGCACGGCCTTTCTGTTGACGATGTTTGTCTTGTTGGGCGCTGAGAGCGGTTCGCTGGATTTCGCGGACTTCGCCAATTCGCCGTCAACCGTCTCGGCCGACCTGCTGTTCCTGCTGGCCTTGGTTGGTTTTGGCACGAAGGCCGGGCTCATGCCCCTGCACGTGTGGCTGCCCGAAGCGTATCCCGTGGCCCCCAGCTATGTCTCGGCCGTGATGTCGGGAGCGATGAGCAAGTTGGGCATTTATGGGCTGCTGCGAGTGTTGATGTTTCTGTCCGACGTGCAGCCTTGGTGGGGTTGGTTATTGATCGGCGCGGGAGCAATCTCCGGCATCTTGGGAATTCTCTCCGCCTTGGGACAGTCGGATCTCAAACGACTGCTGGCTTATAGCAGTATCGAGAATATCGGCATCATTTCGATGGGCATGGGGCTCGGCGTGTTGGGCACCAGCAGCCAAAACCCCGTGTTGATGGTGCTTGGTTTCGCCGGGGCTCTGTTTCACGTGATCAACCACGCGATTTTCAAAGGGCTGCTGTTCCTGGGCGCGGGCGTCGTATTTCAAGCCACCGAGACATGTGACCTCGACCGCCTTGGCGGACTGCTCAAGCGCATGCCGTGGACCGGCAGTGCCATCCTGATTGGCTCGGTGGCCATCGCCGGGTTGCCGCCGCTCAATGGGTTTGCCAGCGAATTCGTGCTCTACCGCGCCTGTTTTAACCGCGAGGGATTGCTCGCGGCCCTTTCGACCTCGATTCCATGCGTGGCGGTCATCGGCTCGTTAGCCCTGATCGGCGGCCTGGCCGCATTTGCCTTTGTGAGAGTTTTTGGCATCGCGTTTTTGGGCGAGCCTCGCACGCCGCACGCCGCCGGCGCTCGAAGCCCGAACGACCGGATGTCGCTGCCCATTTTGCTGTTGGCCGCCGGATGTATTGCGATCGGATTGCTCTCGCCGCTCGTCTTCGAGAAAATCTTGCCGGTCGTGGCGCAGATCACGCATTACGAACTTGCGATGATCGAGTCGCCAGCGGCCCGCGCGAGCGTTCCGCTTTCGGTGGTGGCCCGAGTCGGATGTGCGCTGTTTCTGCTGGCCGGCGGCTTGGCGCTAGTGCGTCGTTGGTTACTCTCGGGCCGCGAAGTGGCCGTCTCGGGCACTTGGGGCTGCGGCTATTCGCGCTCCACGCCGCGCATTCAATATACGGCTTCGTCTTTCGCGCAGCCGGCCATCGGGTTTTTCGCGCCCTTTTTTCGCACGTATACAAAGTTGCGCGCGCCACGCGGGCTGTTTCCGCAGTCGGCTTCGTTGGCCACCGAGAACACGGATCTGTCGACAGACTTGATTTATCATCCCTTGTTTGGTGCGGTCGGCCGGCTACTCGGCAAGCTGCGCTGGTTGCAACAGGGGCGCGTACACATGTATGTGCTGTACGTTGGCTGCACGATCCTGGCGCTGATGATTTGGTATGTCAGCATGGAGCTTCCGCCGGCCGATGCGTCGATGTCCGGCACAGTCGTCGAGCGGTCTCCATAAGGTTAATCGAAGGCGTCAACAGCCATGGAAGTTGCAACCCTCTTACCGCTGGCGGTGACGCTGATTATGTCGCCGCTCCTATTGGGCGTTATCAACCGCACCAAAGCCATGGTCGGTGGGCGCAAAGGGCCGCCGCTGCTGCAACCGTATTACGATTTGATCAAGCTGCTGGGCAAAGGCGCGGTCTATAGTCGCACCACAACTTGGGTCTTTCGCGCCGGACCGATCGTTTCCCTGGCCGGATGCGTGCTGGCCGCCACGCTGGTCCCCTTGGGTGGCTGCGAATCGCTGATTAAATTTCACGGCGATTTGATTCTGTTGGCCTACCTGTTGGGCCTGGGGCGATTGTGCACGGTCTTGGCGGCGCTCGATACGGGCTCGCCGTTCGAAGGCATGGGCGCCAGCCGGGAGGCGATGTTTTCGGCGTTGGCCGAATCGGCATTCCTTTTGGGGCTGGCCGCCCTGGCACGCAATACAGGCGCTACGAGCTTGACGCAAATGCATGCCGCCTTGGCCGACGGTGCGTGGTCGGTCTCGGGTCTGACGCTGGCGCTGGTCACGGTCGCGCTGTTGGTCGTGTTTCTGGCCGAGAATTCCCGGATCCCGGTCGATGACCCCAACACGCACCTCGAACTGACGATGATTCACGAAGTGATGGTGCTGGACCACGGGGGCCCTGATTTCGCCTTCATTCTGTATGGTGCGAGCATCAAGCTCTGGGTGCTCGGCGCCTTGATCATCAACCTGGTTCTGGCGCCTAGCGCCGGCGAATCGGTGGCCGATCTAGGCGTCGCCCTGGCGGGTATGCTCATCTTGGCCGTTTTAGTGGGGCTGATCGAATCGACCATGGCGCGCCTGCGCATGCCGCGCGTCCCGCAACTGCTGGTCGGGGCCACGGCCCTCTCCGGGCTGGCGCTGGTGTTGGAGTTCGGAGGGATCGGAAAATGAGTACCGACCTGAACCTGGTGCTGGTGATGCTGGCCAACCTGGCGATGCTCGGATCGAGCCGGTTGTCGGCCTGCATTCGATTGAGCGCCGCTCAAGGAATCCTCTTGAGCCTGTTGCCGCTGCAATTGGAATTGGCGGAACACAAACTTGCGCCCCGCCTGGCGTTGTTTGCGCTCACCATTCTGGTGCTCAAAGGGGTTGTGTTCCCGGCACTGCTCATGCGCACGCTGCGCACCGCCGACGTGCGGCATGAGGTCGTTCCCATGGTGGGTTACGTGTCCAGCCTGATCTTCGGCGTTATCGTCTTGTGCTTTTCATTTTGGGTTTCGTCGCGCCTGATATTGCCCCACCCCGCTCCTTCGCCGCTGGTCTTGCCGTTAGCGCTGTCCACGATCTTAATCGGTCTGTTCCTGATCATCAGCCGCAAGACGGCGCTGATGCAGGTGGTTGGCTATCTGGTGCTGGAAAACGGCATCTTCATTTTTGGCGTGGCTCTGGCCAACAAGACACCGTTGCTGGTGGAAATGGGCGTGCTCTTGGACGTGTTCGTGGCGGTGTTCGTCATGGGAATCGCCATTTTCCACATCAACCGCGAATTCGACCACATTGACGTGAACCAGTTGACTTCGCTTAAGGACTAGCAATTTCGATGATCGTTCCCGCCTTGATTCTTGTGCCCTTGTGTGCCGGCTTGCTGGCATTTTGGTGGCGGGCAGACGGACCACGCCGGGCCCTATTGGTGCTCACGGCGCTCGTGCACTCCGGCCTGACGGTGGCCGCTTGGGTTCAGTGGAACAACAATTTACACAGCTCCGCCCCGATCGCGATCTTGCCCGGCACGTGGCTGGCCCTGGATGCCGCCGGCCTGTTGTTTCTGAGCACCGTGAGCGCGTTGTTTTTGGGCTGCGCCATCTACGGTGTGGGCTACTTGGGACGTGAAAAGCATCAACCGCATATCGACTACGAAGAACACCTGTTCTTCAGCAACGAGCCGGAGGCCGTGTTCACGGGGTGTCTGTTGTTGTTCTTGGCGTCGATGACGCTGGTCTGCACCAGCCAGAATTTTGGGCTGTTGTGGGTCGGCGTCGAAGCCACCACGTTGGCCAGCGCGCCGTTGATCTATTTTCACCGTCAACATCGCTCGCTGGAAGCGACCTGGAAGTACCTGCTGATTTGCTCGGTGGGAATTGCCCTAGCCTTGTTGGGCAACTTCTTGTTGGCGGTAGCCACTTCCGATCCTCGTGGCCCGACCACCGGATTGTTCATAACCGACCTGGTGCAGAACCCCGGCAAGTTGCACGCGCCTTGGTTGAAAGCGGCTTTTCTGTTCTTTTTGGTCGGATACGGGACGAAAATGGGCCTGGCCCCGATGCATACTTGGCTACCCGACGCACACAGCGAATCGCCATCGGTGGTCTCGGCGCTCTTGTCGGGTGCGCTTTTGAATTGTGCCTTCTTGGGCATACTGCGGGCACATCAAGTTTGCGTGGCCGCGGGCGTCGAAGACTTCAGTCAAGGTTTGTTGCGGGTCTTCGGGTTGGGGTCCATGGCCATCGCGGCGGTGTTTATTCTCGGCCAGGTCGACTTCAAACGCATGCTGGCTTACTCCAGCGTCGAGCACATGGGCATCTTGTCGTTGGGGGTCGGCTTGGGCGGAAGAGGCGCGTTTGGGGCCGGGTTGCACGCGATGAACCACTCGCTCACGAAGGCGTGCCTGTTCTTGGTGGCCGGCAACATCTTGGCCGCGTATGAAACCAAGGTGGTCAAGGATGTTCATGGCGTTCGCCGTTTGTTGCCACTCTCGGGAATCTTGTGGATCGGCGGATTCATGTCGATTACCGGAGCGCCGCCGTTCGGCACGTTCTTGAGCGAATTCACCATTCTCAAAGCGGCGCTCGATCAAGGACGCCCAATCGTGGCCGTGTTATATTTGGCTTTGCTGGCGGTGATATTTATCGGCATGGCCGGCATCGTGCTGCCGATGGCGCAAGGAGAGCCCAGTGCCGCGTTGTACGAATCCCGGCGTCGCGAAGCCATTTTATCGACATTGCCGCCGGCCGTGTTCTGCCTGGCCGTGCTGGCGGTGGGCCTTTACCTGCCGCCCACCATGACCGCCATGCTGGACGAAGTCTCCGTGGCGCTTGGGGGAAATTGAGATGACGACCGCGCACACCCAGCTTTCGCGGATTCCGCACGCCGACGCGGTTCGACTGGACGACGTTCCGCGGATCGAAATCGATTCGTTTCGCGCCGTCATCTTGGACGAAGTGGCTGGGGGTTGTCGTATTTCCGCCTTGTTCGGCGTGCCCCAAAACCTGCAAACCGTGCGACTTTACGCGGTATTGACGCACGCCGCCACGAGCACGCTTGCGCTCGTCTCGTGTGACGTGCAAGACAGCTACCCAGCGCTCACGCCCGATTGCCCGCAGGCGCATTGGTTCGAACGCGAGATTGCCGAGCAGTGGGGCGTGGTTCCGCGGGGCCATCCGTGGCTCAAGCCAATTCGCTTTCATCATTCGTACCGGCCCGGCCACGATGCCTGGTCGCGAGCCGTGGGCAGCACGATTTTGCCCAGCGTGACCGATTTTTTCCGCGTCGAGGGGCAGGAGGTCCACGAAGTGGCAGTCGGCCCCGTGCATGCCGGCGTGATCGAGCCGGGACACTTCCGTTTTCAATGCCATGGCGAGCGCGTGTTTCATTTGGAAATCTCGCTCGGTTTTCAGCACCGCGGCGTCGAACGCTCGCTCGTCGGCGGGCCCAACAAGCGCACGATCCATACCATGGAGACCCTGTCGGGCGACACCTCGGTGGGACATGCCACGGCCTATTGCCAGGCGATTGAGTCGCTCGCCAACTGTCAGACGCCGTTGCGGGCTCAGGTCTTGCGCGGGATCGCGCTGGAGCTGGAGCGGCTGGCCAATCACACCGGCGATTTGGGTGCCCTGGCCGGAGATGTCGGCTTTCTGCCCACGATGTCCTATTGCGGCCGATTGCGCGGCGATTTTCTCAATGCGACCGCGCTGGTCTGCGGCAGTCGTTTCGGCCGCTCCTTGGTTCGGCCCGGCGGCGTGGCTTGGGATGTCGACAAACCCCGGATCGAGCAACTGAGCTCGCGATTGCGGTCGGCGCTCGACAGCGTGGATGGCGCGGCGAAGTTGTTGTGGGACTCGCGATCGGTCCAAGCTCGTTTCGAAGACACCGGTCGCATCTCGCAAGAGGTGAGCACCGCGTTGGGCTTGGTGGGGCCCTCGGCGCGTTGCACAGGGATCGATAATGACGTGCGCCATGATTTTCCCAGCGGCATTTTTCGGTTCACATTGATTCCGCCCAGCACCTGGCACACCGGCGACGTGTTCGCGCGGGCCTATATCCGCTGGATGGAAATTCAGCGGTCGGGCCGGTTCATTCTGGAACAGCTTGACGCGATGCCGGCCGGCGCGGTGCGGGCGGAAACAGGCCCACTGGCTCCCAATTCGCTCTGTGTGTCGCTCGTCGAAGGTTGGCGGGGAGAAATTTGCCACGTCGTCATCACCGGTTCAGCGGGCGAGTTCGCGCATTACAAGGTCGTCGACCCTTCGTTCCACAATTGGATCGGCCTGGCGATGTCGCTGCGCGATCAGCAGATTTCCGATTTCCCGCTGTGCAACAAAAGCTTCAATCTCTCGTATTGCGGACACGATCTCTAGGAGTCGGCTCAGATGTTTGGCATTCTCGCGGAGCGGTTGCGTCAAGGCCACCGTACGATCTCCTACCCCCAGGGCTCGCCTCAGCTTCCCGATCGTTTTCGCGGTTTGCCGGTGCTCGATTCGACGAAGTGCCCCGACGGTTGCCAGATTTGCGCCGACGCTTGCCCCACCGATGCGATTCTGTGCGACGACAAATCGCTGCGGCTCGACCTGGGCCGGTGTTTATTCTGTACCGAATGTACTGCCGCCTGCCCGGCCGGCGCGATTTCATACAGTCAGGATTATCGCCTCGCGACCCGATCACGCGACGATCTGATCACCGATGGCCGCGCGCTGGAGCTGGCCCGGGCGCTCGATGAAAAAACGCGGCGGCTGTTTGGCCGCTCTCTGAAACTGCGGCAGGTCAGCGCCGGCGGCTGCAATGGCTGCGAGGCCGACGTCAACGTGCTGAGCACCGTGGTGTTCGACCTGGGGCGATTCGGCATTCAGTTCGTGGCCTCACCCCGGCACGCCGATGGCCTGTTGATCACGGGGCCAGTGACCAACAACATGAAGTTCGCGCTTGCGCAGGCGTACGAAGCCACGCCGTCGCCCAAAATCGTGATCGCCGTTGGCGCGTGCGCCATTTCCGGAGGCCCCTACATCAATCACGACGAAGTCCACAACGGCGCCGACGGCGTGGTGCCGGTCGATCTCTACATCCCCGGCTGCCCGCCCCATCCACTGACCATTTTGGATGGCCTGCTGCGATTGCTCGGCCGTTTGGAAGAAAGTCCCACGGGCGCGCCCCAATCGCCTCGCTGAGACATGCCTGTCGGCTAATTGCTCCAATTCAATGCCGTGGCCAGTCCGAGTCATAAAACACGGGTGTCCGAGGAAGGCCGCCCATGGCAGGCGGCGACGGCAAATCCCTATGAATCCGAAACGACGAAATCCGTTCAAGCGGGCAAGCCGCGCGATCGAAATCCTCATTGACCGGTCTGATGGGTTCAATTGCAGCGGCATTGGCGGACCAGTTGCCAATCGACGTCCACACCCAGGCCGGGGCGCTGGCTGATGGTGGTGATCGGACCCTCGATCCGGACCCGATTCTTGGCGATAGAAATTTCGTGGTAATCGGCCCCCAACAGATCGCCCGGATATTTTTCGATCTGCATATTCGGGCAAGCCACAACCAGATGGGCCATGGCCGCCGTGGCCACATCCAGCTCCAAATTCGAGCCGATCGAGCAGGCCACGTCGTGGGTCGCCGCGAAGTCGATCATTTCCTTCGCCTTGCGGATCCCACCCTGTTTGCCGGGATAGACGCTGATCACGTCGCAGCATTCGTTGCGCACCAGTTCCCGCGCGTGGACCAGATTGAAACAAATGTCGTCGGCCATTACTGGCACGCTGATTGCCCGCCGCACTCGAGCTAGCGCCGCGTAATCACCGTCGGGCGTCGGCTGTTCGACCAGCGCCAGATTGCAATCGGCCATTTCGTGAATCGCTCGGATCGCCGTCTCGACTTCCCACCCGCAATTGGCATCGATCGAAAGCGCAATCCGAGGACCAATCGCCTCGCGGACGACGTGTACGCGCTCGACGTCCGCGGCCGGGTCGCGCCCGACTTTGACTTTGATGGTCGTGAAACCGGCGGCCACGAGTTCTTTGGCCCGCGCTCGGGCTCGCTCGGGCTCGTATGCCCCCATGCTGTACCGGCTGCGGATTGCCAGCGGCCGGCATGCTCCGCCCAGGAGCTCATAGACCGGCTTGCTCTCGGCTTTGCCTTGAATATCCCAGCACGCCATTTCGATGGCACTCTTGGCAAACCAATTGTGAATGCAGGAGGCATCCATCCGCCGGTCGATTTCGACAATGTCGAAAGGATCGCAGCCGACAAGATGCTCTGAGAGTACACGCTCGATGAGTGCCTGTGCTCCCCACACCGTCTCGCCGCTCCACCGCGGGGCCACTGTAGCCTCGCCGGCTCCTTCGATACCCGTATTGGTCAACACGCGCACCAGCAAGTATCGCGACACCGTATGCTGCCCGAGCGAACTGATCATCCGCCGCTCGGGTTTGACTGCGATTTCGACGGGATAGGTTTCAATGTGGGTGATTTTCATGGTTGCACGGGATTGACTTTTCGAAAGATCGCGGCGTGAAATAGCATGACGCCAAACCGGCGCGCTGTCGAGTAAGTCGACCTCTGCCTTCTCCAAGAGTTAGCTCTAGTGCACGCTGGAAACCGTGCCAAGGGTGTGGTAGAACCGACCGCGGAAGCGCTAGGCGAACAATAGCTCAATCTCGACAGCTCGCCAAAAAATGCCGGCCACTCAAATTCACTCCACCGTCGACTTCGGCCGTCCATCAACTCACGCAAAAGGGTTTGCGAAACGTCTTGATGCACTTCGGCATCCTGGAAGGCAAAACTGTCACGCGCGCCCAACTGAAACTGCCCCCGACGCGGTGGGTGCAAGCTTTGAGCCGCGACGACTATCGCTTCGCGCCCGAGAGCGGCATTTACGAAAGCCTGCTGCCAATGGGGACCGAAGTCGAAGCGGGCCGAGGAGTGGGGCTGATTCATTTTCTCGAGCGTCCCGACCGCGAGCCCGCCCGCGTCGCGGCCAATGCCGCCGGGGTGCTGCTGGCCACGCGCGGGCCGTCGCTGGTGGCGCAGGGCGATTGCGTGGCCTGCATCGCCCACGACGTCGATCCAGCGCTTTTAGAGTAAGAGTTTGGCGATAACTGGGAGCGGCTATGCTGATCGGGTACGTCAGCGACGAGCGATACGTGGCTTTGGCCGACGTGCTGTTGGAGTTCGAGGACGGAGAAACTTCGACCCAAACCCGCTCGCGAGCCTCGGGTGCGGTATACGCCGAGCTCGAACCGGGACAGTATCGGGTCACGCTTTCCAAGTCGGGCTATGGCGCCAAACGCGTGCGATTGAGTGTTTCGGCTGGCCGGCCGCATCAATTCCGGCTGCTCTCCGACGGGCTGTTGGGCTATGCCTGGCCAAAGTGGGTTCGCTCGGGTGAGAAGTCGGAGTTTCGCGTCCACTCGATCGAAGCCTACAAGCTCGAATTGTGGCGCTATGGCTGGAAAAAGGAGTTGGCCACCAAGATCGGCTGGTTCGACGAGCACGGCCCCCTAGCCACGATGCAGATCACGCCAGACGGCGATTACACGCAAACCGGCGTCCAGTGGAACAAGGCCGGCTACGGCAGTTGGCAGCACGCTCAGCATGTCACAGCGCCCGTCCGCTCGGGGCTCTATTATTTTCACGCGCGGACGGCCGGCGGACGGTTCTTTTCGTTCCCCTGGATTGTCGCTCCGGCAAAACCGCAGGCCAAGATTGCCGTGCTCGCTTCGAACATCACCTGGAACGCTTACAACAATTTTGGCGGCCGCAGCAACTACATTCACGCCGATTGTTTGCCGCCCACGCCCACCGTCAATGCTCGGTTGGAACTGAGCCGGTACAACGATCCGCAGTTCGGCACCTGGAACGCGGAGCAATACGCGCCGCTGTCGTTCGACAGACCCGAGCCGATCAACCACGTACCCGAGGACGTGCAAGTCACCGATCCAATCGAAGGCCGCGCGGCCTGCCACGTGGCGCCCGCCGAATGGCGGCTGCTGGGCTGGATGGAGCGCGAAGGGTTTGCATACGACTTCTACGCCGAGACGCAATTGCATGCCGGACAACTCGACTTGGACGCCTATCGCGTTTTGGTCATCAGCACGCATCCGGAATACTGGTCGAGTCGAATGTACGACGCCGTGAAGGCGTGGGTCTTCGAGCGTGGCGGCCGGTTGGTGTACTTGGGTGGCAACGGACTGAATTGTGAAGTGACCTTGCCCGATGCGGCCACGATGGTCGTCTACAACGGCGATAACCGCAAGTTGCAAGCGAATCTCGCGCAATACGAAAGTCGGTTTGGAATGCGAAAAGAATCGGAGGCCCATCTCTTGGGCGTGGTCTACACCGAGGCGGGCGTCATGACCGCCGCGCCTTATCGCGTAATGGACGCCAGCCATTGGGCTTTTGCCGGCACGGGTCTGGACAATGGCGACCTGTTCGGACAAAACAGCCTGCACGAGCGGATTCCCGGCGGAGCTTCGGGGCACGAGACGGACAAGATCTCGCCCAGCTCTCCAGCCAACGTCCAGCGGCTGGCCCAGGGACTCAATCCCAACGACGGCGGCGCCGATTTGATCCATTTCGAAACCACCCGCGGCGGCGGCGTTTTTTCGGTCGGCTCGATCTGCTGGCCCGCGAGCGTGCTGGTCGACGCGGGCGTTTCGCGAGTCACGGCCAATGTGTTGCGGCGGTTCTCCGAGTAATTCTCATGTTCGACGAAGCTGACGCCCCGCCCCGCGCCGCCCCGCTGGAATCCGCGCCCACGCGAGCCCGATACGGCGTGCTGGGTTTTCTCTGCTCGCTGTCGTTTGTGCTCTACCTGGACCGCGTCTGTATTGGCCAGGCGGTCGTGCCGATTCAAATCGATCTGGGGCTGACCAACACGCAGGTCGGGTATGCGTTGGGAGCATTCACGATTGCCTATGGGCTGTTCGAGGTGCCCACCGGCCGCTGGGGAGACCGCTTTGGTTCCCGCGGCGTGCTGACGCGGATCGTGGTGTGGTGGTCCTTGTTCACCGCGCTGACCGGCGTCGCGACGGGTTTGGCGATGCTGGTCACGGTGCGGTTTTTGTTCGGAGCCGGCGAAGCGGGCGCTTATCCCAACGTGGCGCGGATCATTGCCCGCTGGTTTCCACGGGGCGAGCGCGGCGCGGCGCAGGGCATCGTGATTACCTCGGCTCAGCTTGGCGGCGCACTGGCCCCGGTTTTGGCCGCCTACACGATTGCCGAGATTGGCTGGCGATCGACGTTTGTCGCTTTCAGCATTTTGGGACTCGCCTGGGCGGCGGCATTTTACGTCTGGTTTCGCGACGATCCAGCCGAGCATCCGCGCACCAATGCCGCCGAGCGTGCGCTCGTGGCCACCACGGAATCCCGCTCGCCCCAAGCCCAGCATCATCCACCGATCCCGTGGAAGGTTATTCTCGCCAGCCGCAATATTTGGCTATTGGGAACGCTGCAAACCTGTTCGTCGTTTTTGTCCTACATGTTCATGGGCTGGTACCCGACCTATTTGGAAAAGGGAAGACAGCTCGGCTCTTTGGAAACCGGAAAGCTGGCTTCGCTGGTGCTCTTCGGAGCGGCCATCGGCTGTTTGGCCAGCGGGTTCATCAACGATTGGCTGGCGCGAATCACGCGTTACCACCCGGTTCGTTTTCGCATCTACGGATTTGCCGGCACTACGATTGCCGCCGTGGCTCTATTGGCCAGCATCCAATGCGAATCACCGACCGCAACCAGCATCTTGGCCGCCGTGTCTTTCATGGCCGCCATTTCGCAGCAGGCGACCTTCTGGGCGATTACGACCGAGATCAGCGGTGCCCACTTGGGAGTCGTGTTCGGGCTGATGAACTCGATGGGCGTGCCGGGAGCGTTTGCCTCGTCGATGTTCTTGGGACAATTCGTCGATTCGATGGCCGAGCGCGGCTACGTCGGGCGCGAGCAATGGGACCCGGCTTTTTATGTCTATGACGGCGTACTAGTGATCGGCGCCTGCTGTTGGCTGCTGGTCGACTCGAATCAGAAAGTGCCCGACGAGGCCCGTTGAGCCGGCCGAGCGGCGCATCGAGAACCCTCTCCCCTCGCGTGAGAGGACAGGATGAGGTGGTCTTGCCGCCGCCGCCCACCGTTACTTCTTCGGAAATCCGAGCGCTTCCAACTGCTTGGCGACGTCTTTGCCGTGCTCCCTGGCATTGACCTTCTGATCGACAAGTTTGCCGAGCCCGTCTTTGCCGATGTAGAAGGTCCAGCGCTCGGACACCGATCGACCATCACGTCAGGCATCGAAGGTGTCCGACGCCGCAGGTCAGGTCGAGTTTCTAGGTGCCGTGGCGAGTCTTCGGCACGCTGCCGGACGCGTCAAGAATCGGTGGAATTACAGGACATCCCAGAAAAGGCATACGTAGACGAGACGTTTGCCGTGTCCGAGGATTCAATGGTGGGTAGCATGGGCCCACTCGACTTGCTATCCCGTTGAACCACGGCTTGCGAACAAGTGAAGATCCTCCGGTCGAAGGCCCTGTTGACGCGCCCACTGCGTAGAACAAAGAAACCGCCGCTGCGCGCTCAACCAAGCCGGGATGCAGCAGATGTGGACGAGGATCAATGATATCGCGATGCCAATGATGGTCGGACTTTGGAGCCCTCCAAGAGCGAAGACGACCGCGCCGACTGGAATCGCGAAGGGAAGACAAAGGGGACATTCTTGCTCTGTAGAAACCCTTGAATCGTCTGAGGATCATGACGTTCAGGGTGATGGTTCGTAGGAGGATTTCGCGGCACTGGCTCCAGTATGTTCGTGCTCGCAGTGCGGAGCCAAGCAGCC
>JACQFF010000236.1 GCA_016200205.1 Planctomycetia bacterium | reverse complement strand
GCGGTCGAACAGGTCGTAGTCGTACTTCAGGTCGAACGTGGGGCCGGAGGTAACGCCGCTCCACGATTCGGCGATCTCGGTCAGGCGGTTGCGGTGGTCCCAGGTGAAGGTGAGCGTGTCGCCGTTGGCGATCTTGCTGCGCGAAATCAAATTGCCTTCGGCGTCGTATTGATAAAAATAGGTTCCGTCGCTAACCAGGCGGTTGCCGGGTCCGACGGTCGAGGACACGGAGCTGGTGTTCGTGCCGTTGCCGTTGGCGTCGTACGCGTAGCTTGGGTTGCCAGGGGTGCTGGCGCTAGTGATTTGATTGTCGTGGTCGTAGGTATAGTGGGTCGCGGTGGCGGTCGTCGAGTCGGCGGCAAAATTCCTTGGCCATCGCCGTCGCCCACTTCACAGACGGCTCTTGTGGTAGTTCAGGTGGTCGCTGAGCGTTTGCTGCGCGGTTTCCAAATCGCCATCTCTGAGCGAATCGATCAGCCGCTGATGCTGCCGCACGCCTTTGTCCCACTCGGCATCGAGCAGGCTTTGTCGAAAGCGGTTGAAAAAGATTTGCAGCAAGTCATTGAAAGCAACCAGTGGGCCGAGGCCGCTGGCTTGCAACAGTTCGCGATGGAACGCGATGTCGCCATCGATCCGCCGCTGCGCACTGCGCGTCTGGCCGAGCGCAGCGGTCATTTCGCTCAGGCGCTCGTGGAGCGTGGCGTCTTCGGCCATCGCCTTGACTATGTGCGGCAGCCCGCCAGACTCGATAACGATCCGCGTTTCCAGCAGTTGCGCGTTGGGATAATTTGTCAGCGCGAGGTGAAAACCCAGGTACTCCGTGACCCGGCGCATATCCACCTCGCCCACTGTCAAACCGCGGCGCGGCGCGGCGCGAATGATTCCCAAGAAACTCAGCGCCTTGGTGGCTTCGCGGACGCTGACACGACTCACGCCGAATCGATCGGCCATCTCCTGTTCAGTCGGCAAACGATCGCCCGGTTTGAGTGCCTGCTCGACGATCAAATTCTTGATCCCCTCGGCCACCATCTCGCTTAAGTTTTGGCGTTTGACAAACTCCATCTCCGCAGTACCAGACAATGTGGCGGTGGGTGCGGAAGCCCGGCGGGCTTCCTCTGTTCCATGAGTACCACTTTAGACGCTGCGAGCCGGCCGCGAAAGTGCGAGTGGCCACTTCTTTTTGGCAGCCGTCGAGCTTTACGCCGCAATTCAAGGCGTCCCGCGCTTTGGCGAAAATCGGTCATTGACGAGGCCCGTGCCGGCGGCAAATAATCCATCCTTTCCGTCAGCATCCCAAAACAGCGCAGGCGGCCCGGCGATGAAAATCATCCGCTATCAAGACCCGCAAGGTCACGTCAAGTTTGCGGCCCAGCAGCCCGATGGCACGGCTCGCGAGATTGTGGGCGACATTTTTGGGCAGTACCAACGGACCGAGAAAACGGCCAACGTGCGCACACTGCTTGCCCCCGTCGAGCCGACCGCCATTCTGTGCATCGGCTTGAATTATCGGCGGCATGCGGCCGAGGGCAGCGCCCCCATTCCCAAATGGCCCGTGCTGTTTATGAAGAGCGTCGGCGCGGTACAAAACCCGGGCGACCCGATTCTGCTGCCGACGCACTTGAAGAGCAACGAGGTGGATTACGAGTGCGAACTGGCGGTCGTGATCGGAAAGCGATGCAAGAACGTCTCTCGCGACAAGGCGTTTGAGTATGTGCTGGGCTACACTTGCGCCAATGACGTAAGTGCGCGCGATTGGCAAAAGGAAATGGGCGGAAGCCAATGGTGCCGCGGAAAAACTTTTGACACGTTTTGTCCCTTGGGGCCCTGCCTGGTCACGGCCGATGAAATCACAAACCCCAATGCGCTTTCCATCAAAACAATCTTGAACGGGGAGGTGATGCAGGACTGGAACACGAACGACATGATTTTCGACGTGCCGTCGCTCATTGAATTCTTGAGCGGGAGCACGACGCTGCTGCCGGGAACGGTCATACTTACCGGCACTCCCCATGGCGTGGGCATGGCTCGCAAGCCCCCGGTTTGGCTGAAGTCGGGCGATCAGATCACGATTGAAATTGAAAAAATCGGCGCCCTGCACAACCCGGCCCTCGACGAACCTTCCGCCTGACTGGGCGGCGCCGGTTCCACTGTCCGCGCTATTGTTATTTGCGGTTGGCCAATGTGAGACGCGGTGCACTGGACGGTGCAATGGGCGTTCCAGGCCGACATCGAGCTGCAAATTGTTTTGACACGAAGACCCCGTCCAGAGTTGCGCCGGCGAGAAATCCGCGCTAACTTCCGATGCGTTTCAAGCAATGCCAGACGCCGGTGGACATTGTGCGCCGCATGACGCGATCGGATTTCTCCGGCAATTTAGAACTACTCTTGCAGCGCGAATGGTTGGCGACCAACGGGCTGGGCGGATTTGCATCGGGCTCAATCGCCGGCGTCTGCACGCGGCGCTACCACGCGCTCTTGGTGGCCGCCATGCCGGCCCCACTCGGTCGGACGATCATGGCCAATCATCTTGCCGAAGAAGTGCACCTGCCTGACGCGCGGGTCTTCACGCTCAGCGGCCGCGAGCTAGGGACGCGAGAGCTCCAACTTCCTGGAGCGGAGTTGCTCGGCGAATTTCGGCTCGAACTCGCTCTGCCGGTGTGGCGGTTTGAGTTCGGCCCCTATGTGTTGGAGAAGCGACTGTTTCTGCCGCATCGGCAAAATACGGTTCATATTTTCTACTCGTTGCTCGCGGGCCCTAGTCCGATCCAACTGAAGTTGCGGCCCGCTCTGTCGATTCGCGCGTTTCACGATTTCGTCACGGCGACCGGGGCTCCGTACAACCTCAGCGGCACTGGGGAGAAGATCGAGATCGTCAAGCCGGGCTTCCCCACATTGCGCATGCAGTGGCACGCGCCGGCCGGCGAGATCATCGCCCACGAGCCCGCGGAACTGGATCTCTTTTATCGCTGCGAAAACCGCGTCGGCTACGATTCGCGAGGACCGCTGTGGACGCTGGCCGAGTTTCAAGCCAATTTGCAGCCGGGCGGCCAGGTGTGCCTGACAGCTTCCACCGAAGACTGGGGCACGACCAATCGCCTGCATCCCGCCCAATGGCGCTGCGAGGAGCTCGATCGCCGACGCCGCCTGCTCGCGCATGTTCCCCGGCAAACTCGAAGTCCAGCGGCCGCCGAATTGATCTTGGCGGCCGATCAGTTCGTCATAAAGCCGGTGGGGCGAACGCTCGATCGAGCCGCGATTCCCCTGCCGAGCGAGGAGGTCCGCACCATCGTCGCCGGGTACCCCTGGTTTTCAGATTGGGGCCGCGACACGATGATCAGCCTCGAAGGTCTCACGCTCGTCACGGGGCGGTACCAGGAAGCCCGCTCGATTCTGCTGGCTTTTGCGGCCGATCTCCAAGATGGTTTGGTTCCCAACACATTCCCGGAGGGCCAGCAGCAAGCGGCGTATAGTACGGCCGATGCCACCTTGTGGTACTTTCACGCGCTCGATCGATACGCTGGCGCCAGCGGCGACCGCGAGACGCTGCGGCTGCTCTTGCCCATCCTGCACGAAATCATCGACCATCACTTACACGGCACGAAATTCGGCATCGGCGTCGATCCTCGCGATGGCCTGCTATGCCAAGGGCAAGAGGGCTACCAGCTAACCTGGATGGATGCAAAAGTGGGCGACTGGGTTGTCACGCCCCGCCGCGGCAAGGCGGTGGAGATCAACGCGCTGTGGTACAACGCCCTGCGGCTGTTGGAAACATGGACCCGCCACGAGCAACACGATAACCTCCGCGGCGAACAACTAGCCGCGGCAGCCGAGCAAGCCCGGCACTCTTTCAACGAACGCTTTTGGTATCTTACTGGAAAATACTTGTACGACGTCATCGATGGCCCCGAGGGGAATGACGCTCAATTGCGGCCGAACCAGTTGTTCGCCATTTCATTGACCCACCCGGTGCTCGACCGAGAGCGATGGGGCGACGTGCTCGGTGCAGTTAGCCAGCATTTGCTGACACCGGTGGGGCTTCGCTCGCTCGCGCCTCGCGAGGCCGGCTATCAGCCGACATACGAAGGCGATCTGCGCTCGCGCGATGCGGCTTATCACCAGGGGACCGTATGGGCCTGGCTGATCGGCCCGTATATCGATGCGTGGCTAAAGGTTTATCCGGACGATCGGCGTGGCGCGCGGGAACTCCTGTCGGGGCTGTTGGCCGAGCTTGGCGAGGGCTGTATCGGCACGATTGGCGAGATTTTCGATGCCGAGCCGCCGCACCGACCGCGCGGTTGCTTCGCCCAAGCTTGGAGCGTTGCTGAAGCCCTGCGGTGCTGGGTCAGGCTCGCAGACGAATAAGCTCGACCGCCAGGGTGCGGTCTACGGCCCGCGCTGAGTGGATTGTCGGCCGGCGCGACAGCGATCTGGGGAGCCGGCGTCGAGTTGGTATACCCGGACGCGACTCAACCAGACGCGCGAACCGGGAAATGTACAACGCTGAGGGACGACATGCGACACATTCATCCCCCGTTGCCGCTTCATTTTTTTTGCGGTTTATCGACTGGTGGAGAAGTGGGTTGCGAACCTTATTTCATTTCGACGACTGAGGCGCGATCTGCTTGATTGCGGCTTCCATTTCGCGCGGCTTGAACCCTTGCGGTCCAATTTCACCCTTGAAGGCTATTTTGCCGTCGCGGCCGACTACATAGAGTCGGTCCGGAAACGCGGCATACGCCTGGTTCACCTTATC
>JACQFF010000235.1 GCA_016200205.1 Planctomycetia bacterium | reverse complement strand
GCGAGCCGCATCTCTCCCCCCAGCGTGGCCGCTTCGTCACGACGTTGGCCAAAGATCCTTCTTCCCCGCTATTGTGAGGTCTTTCTATGCGAACCCAATCCATCACGCTGGTGGTTCTTGCCGCATTGTGCTCCCTGCGAGCCACGGCGGCAGAACCGAAGACATTTATCGGCCAAAAGTTGGCCAATTTCACGCTCAAAGATCATCGCGGCCAGCCGCACTCGCTGGACGAGGCCAAAAGCAAAATCGTCGTGCTGGCGTTTCTCGGCACCGAATGCCCCCTGTGCAAGGTCTACGCGCCCCGATTGGCGGAACTGGCCAAAGAATATGAAGCGCGTGGCGTGGCGTTTTTGGGCGTGGATTCCAATCGCCAGGACGCGGTCACGGAAATCGCCTCGTACGCCCGGGTGCACGAAATCGGCTTTCCGATTCTCAAAGACTTAAACCAGGTCGTGGCCGATCAAGTCGGCGCCACGCGGACGCCGGAAGTCGTCGTGCTCGACACCCAGCGCGTGATTCGCTATCGCGGCCGCATCGACGATCAGTATGGCTTCAAATCCAATTCGAACTATCAAAAGGCCGCCGCGACCGACCGCAATCTGGCGGTGGCTCTCGATGAACTGCTGTCCGCCAAGCCGGTCAGCAAGCCCCAATCGCAAGTCGCCGGCTGCCTCATCGGTCGCGATCTCAAGCCTGTTGCCAATAGCGAAGTGACCTACAGCAATCAGATCGCCCGGATCATGAACAGTAACTGCGTGTTCTGCCACCGCTCCGGACAAATTGCGCCGTTCACCTTGACCAGCTATGAAGAAGTGGCCGGCTGGGCTGGCATGATCGACGAAGTGGTCCAATCGCAGCGCATGCCGCCCTGGCACGCCGACGCGCAATTCGGGCATTTCAAGAATGATGCCCGCCTGAGTGCTGAAGATAAAGCCACGATTTCCAAATGGGTCGCCAACGGCGCGCCGGAAGGCAATCCCCAAGACCTGCCCGAGCCGCCAAAATTCGCCGAAGGTTGGATGATCCCCCAGCCGGACGAAATCCTGTATATGCAGGACAAGCCTTTTGAAGTCCCGGCTACCGGCGTGGTCGATTACCAGATGTTCGTCGTCGACCCGGGCTGGAAGGAAGATAAGTGGATCACGGCCATCGAACCCCGGCCGGGCAATCCCTCGGTCGTGCACCACATTCTGCTGTTCGTGATTCCGCCGGACGGCAATATCAATGCCGGCCTCGGTAGCGGCAATGATTTTCTGGGCGCATTCGCCCCGGGCCTGCGTCCCGAGCCTCTGCCAGCGGGTCTGGCCCGCTCCGTGAAAGCCGGCTCAAAGCTCATCTTCCAACTGCACTACACGCCCAACGGCTCGGCGCAGAAGGATCGCAGCTATTGCGGGTTCGTGTTCGCCGATCCCAAAACCGTGAAGAAAGAAGTGCGTGTTTCCAGCGCCGTTAATTTCGTGTTTCAAATTCCTCCCGGCGAGAGCGACTTCGGCGTCAACTCGCGGTATATCTTCAAGCAAGACACCCTGCTTTTGACGCTCATGCCGCACATGCACCTGCGCGGGAAAGCGTTTCGCTATGAAGCAATTTATCCCGACGGCAACAAGGAAGTGCTGCTCGATGTCCCGCGCTATGACTTCGGTTGGCAGACGAACTATCGTCTGGCGGAACCGAAACTCATGCCCCGGGGCACTCGGCTCGACTGCTTCGCGCATTTCGACAATTCGGAGGACAATTTGAACAATCCCGATCCGAAAGTGCCGGTGCGGTTTGGCGACCAGACGTTCGAAGAAATGATGATCGGGTTCTTCGAAGCCGCTCCGGTGGATGAAGATCTGCAAAATCCGACCAGGTCGGCCAAGCGATTGTCGCGGATGGACGAATTTGCGGTCATCCTCGCCGCGACCAAGGGTGAACCAGATGACAACATCAAGGTCGGAGCCTACATGGCGATGTCGGAACCGCGAATGTTCGGCATGTTCGGTCAGGTGCTCCGCACAATGGTGCCGCAGATCGATCGTCTTTGCATCACTGCAGTGCAGGACGGCAAGGTGTCGGAGCTCATGGGCCCGATGTCGAGTCGGGGCCACCGCGAGCGTGCTCGAGACGCTGCTGCCAAGGATGCGTCGGAAACCGCTCGCAATGAAGCTGTCGAAAAGCTCATCAAGATTCCCGACAACATCTTGAGCCCGCTGCCATCGGTCGACGCCCAAGGCGAGAGCCTGGCGGAATACGCCGCTGGTACGAAGGTCGTCGTCAATAACGACCTGAGCAAGGCCAAAGGCACGCTATTCGAGACGATGGTCAAGCGCGGCGCCAAGTCGAGCTTGCACGTGCCGGTGGACCTCAAGGGAATACGCGCCACGATCAACTTCTGGAGCGCGGAGCCCGACGCGTTCTCGCCGCCGGCCGAGGCTCTCTTGACTGGAATCGCCAAGATCATGGCGGCGCCGAAGGACAATGCCCAGGCCGCGGCCAGATAACGCCGGCCGAAGTCATTACCGGCAAATGATTGCCGAGGCGGTCGCACGAGCGGCCGCCTCGGTTTTTTTACGCCCCAATCGGCGGTAGAGAAAAACGCTTGCAAACCTCCGCAAACAGTCTCAGACTGAGGGTCAGAAAAAACGAATCAACCGCAGCCCAATTCCCCAGTCCACAACCCCTAACCCCGTGCCTCGTATGAACCGCCCCCTCCTCTTCGCCTGCGGATGCACCTTGGCCCTATTGATTCTCGCTCACTCAGTCGATGCCGCCGCTGGGCCGCTGTTGGCTGGCGTGGCGACGGCCGATATTACGCCCGAGCCGGGCAAGATGCTCTGGGGCTATAGCAACCGCACCCACGGTGCCACCGGCACTTTGGACCCGCTGATGGCCAAAGCGGTCGTGCTCAAAACCGGGGATACTTCGGTGGCGATCGTCTCGCTCGATCTGGGCCGCACGCCGGAGGAAGCGGTGTTGACCAAAATCCGCGAGCGGACGGCGGCCGAATGTGGCGTTTCCAATCTGTTCGTCACGGCCAGCCACACGCACCACGCGCCGGCCCTGGAAGCTTCGCCGGACAATCCCAATTCGTACGGCGAAAAGGTGGGCGAATCGATCGCCGAGATCATCTGCACGGCTGCGAAAAACCTGGTGCCGGTGCGAATCGGCGTAGGGCGAGGCACGGCCGATTTCTCGCACAACCGCCGAAAGTTCTTGCCCGACGGCCGCGTGGCCATGCAGTGGCGCAACGCCCAGCGCGAACCGACCGAGCCGGTGGATCGCCAGTACGCTACGATCCGTTTGGATCGCGCTGACGGCAGCGTGTTGGCGGTTCTGTTCAACTATGCCTGCCACCCGGTGGTCATGGGCCCCGACAACTATCAGTACAGCGCGGACTACGTGGGCGCGGCCTGTGCCACGGTCGAAGAGCAAATGAAAACCAAATGTTTGTTCCTGCAGGGCGGCTGCGGCAATATCAATCCCTACATGGATAAAACGCCCCTCTCTCAAGGCGGCCTCGAGGAAATGCAGAAGATGGGTCGGGGGCTGGGCCAGTTGCTCGTGAAAACCGCGCGCGAAACCGCCACTTCCGAGCCGGCCAACCCAAGCTTGAAGTACGAAGCCCGACAGATCCCCATCCGGGTCCGCTGGGATCTTCAAGATCCCCAAGTCCGCGCAATTTTGAGCAAGGCGTATGGGCCCCGCTTCGATAACTACTTGTCCAAAACCATCAAGAACAACACGCTGCATTGCACGCAAACCACGCTTTTGATCGACGGCGACCTGGCGCTGGTCGGGATGCCGGGCGAAATCTTCGTGCAGTTTCAAATGGCGATCAAAACCCGTTCGCCGGTGGCCAACAGCTTTTTGGTCGGCTACACCAACGGCTTCTACGGCTATTTCCCCACAATCCGCGACGCCGCGGCCGGCGGCTACGGCGGCAAAACCGCCACCTACGTAGAGCCCGGCGCCGGCGAACGCCTGACCGACGAGGGCCTGATCACCCTCTACAAGATGACCGACCAATTGCACGACCTGCCGCGTGCCGAAGATTTCAAGCTTATCGAGTATGATGAAGTGCGCGCAAAGCCGGCCGGCAACTGAGCGTCAGGTCACAAAACTCCGGTTTGCATCGTCGGCCGCCACAGGACCAAGTGAAGCACGCAACAGATCGAGCGCTCGATGAGCTTTCGGCTCTGCTTAACGAGCCCGGTAGGTCAGGCACCCCGTGCCTGACAATCTTGGCTGCTTGTGTACAGTGTTCAATATCAGGCACGGGGTGCCTGACCTACTTGGTTGAAAAGGACGCTCTATGGACCCATTGGCTACGCCTGCCATGGTGATTGACGCCAAAACGGTGGTTCGCAATGCCGAGCGGCTGGCGGCGTACGCGGCCCAGCACGAATTGGACATTCGGCCGCATACAAAAACCCACAAGTCGCGGCAATTGGCGGCGCTGCAAATGGCGGCCGGCGCGGTGGGCCTGACCGCGGCCAAGGTGGGCGAGGCGGAAATCATGGCCGAAGTCGCGGACGACATCCTGATCGCCTACCCGGCCATTGATCCGGCTCGCACCATCCGACTGGTCCGCTTGGCGGCTCATGCCACGGTCCGCGTGGCGGTCGATTCCCGAGAGGGAGCCAAACTATTGGGCGAAGCGGCCAATCGGGCCTCGGCGACCATCGGTATCCTGGTGGACCTCGACGTGGGCATGGGCCGCACGGGGCTGCAGAAGCCATCCGACGCCTTGAAACTGGCGCAGTTCGTCGACGCCACGTCGGGACTGCGTTTGGACGGACTCTTCTGCTATCCAGGCCATATCGGCGGGCCGGCCGACCAGCAGGCGGCCGCGCTCCAGGAAGTGTCGGACAAGCTGGCCCACACG
Organism: Planctomycetia bacterium; assembly: GCA_016200205.1. GTDB lineage: Bacteria > Planctomycetota > Planctomycetia > Pirellulales > PALSA-1355 > PALSA-1355. Next base: position 582 of record JACQFF010000235.1, on the reverse strand, counting down.
CTGCGATTGTGGTCCGAACACGGACTTCAAGCCCGGATCGTCTCGGGTGGCTCGACGCCCTCGGCCTACCAGTCTCACCTGATCCCCGAGTACACCGAGATTCGCCCAGGTACGTACCTTTACAACGATATGAATACTGTGCGGGGCGACTATTGCACTCTCGATGACTGCGCGGCCCGCATCATTTGCACGGTGGTCAGCACCGCGGTACCGGGTCAGGTCGTCATCGACGCCGGAAGCAAAACGCTGACCAGTGACCGCTGTGCTCCGGCTCCGGACAGCGGTCACGGCTACATCCTTGAGTATCCTGAAGCCCGCATTACGCGGCTCAGCGAGGAGCACGGCCAGGTCGATATTCGAGCCTGCGGGTCTGGCCCAAAGATCGCCGAGCGAGTGACGGTGGTCCCCAACCACATCTGTCCCTGCGTGAATCTGCATGACGCCGTCTGGTGGCGCGACGAGGACGGCGTGCTCCGCGAGCTGGCGATCGACGCGCGGGGCCGGCTGGTGTAAATATCGCCCTCTCCCGCTGGGAAAGGGTTCTATTGGCGGCCGCACTTGGAGCTTATCCGCGAACCGTCT
>JACQFF010000243.1 GCA_016200205.1 Planctomycetia bacterium | reverse complement strand
GAGCGGTTGAGCAATTTGCGATAGGTGTGCGGGACGGCTTCGGACGCCATTTTGCTAGCGAGCTCTCCGGCAGCATGCGCGCCCATGCCATCGGCCACCATGAACAGGTGTCCACGTCGATGCCAGTCCTGATCGTCGCCGGCCAGCGCGATTTCGAAACAATCTTGATTGTTACTGCGCCGCAGGCCCACGTCGGTGAGCGCCGCATGCTCAAGCGCGCTTTGACCATTGCCAGCAGGTTCGGCCATATCGCTCATGTTGCTTGCTGCGATCAGAAGACGCGCTGATCCGCCAGGGCTCTGATTTCCGCCCAAAAAGCCTATTCTATCTCACAAAACAACCTGGGAACAGAGCCCCCGTTAAGCCATGCTCGCCAGCTTGCCCCCTGGGGAATAGTTTGCCGGTTCACACGGCTCTTATCGACCTGGCCTCTACGATGCGCCACGGTATCGGCGGTCCTTGTGTTGAATCCGCCTAGCGGCCTTTAACGCGCAAATCTATACTCGTCGGCCGCCTCGGGCGCCAATTCTAGTTCGCATTCCCGTTCGCAATATTCCGCAGATCGCCACAAAATGCCGAGCTTCGTGAGTCATCCCATCGGGTTTCTACTGCCGCGATGCAACCGCCGGAGCCTGGCCTGGATGCTCGTAGGCACCGCGCTGTGCGTCAGCCAAGTTGCCTGCGTGCAGCGGCGACTGACGATCCGCAGTAACCCGCCCGGCGCTCTGGTCTATGTCGATGACTATCAAATCGGGACCACGCCTGTTTCCACCGACTTCGTCTATTACGGCACTCGCAAAGTCCGCTTGGTGCTCAGCGGCTACGAGACGTTGACCGTATTGCAACCGATTCCGACCCCTTGGTATGAATTTCCGGGACTGGATTTCGTGAGCGAGAACGTGGTGCCGGGCGAGATCCGCGATGAGCGCGTCGTCGATTATCAGCTCAAGCCGCAAATGATCGCGCCCAGCCCGCAAGTACTCGGACGAGGGGAGAACCTGCGGCACGCGGCCGCTGCTCCGCAATCACAGCTGCCGCCCGCCGGTCCAAGCTTCGGCCCGCCGCCGACTTCCACTCCTGGCCTGCCCGTTTCGCCGCCGCAAAACCCGCGTCCACCCAGCCTGATGAATTATTAGAACGAGTTTCGAAGCTACTCGGAGAGGGGGACAGTCCCATTTTGCTCCGAAGACTGCGCAAAATTGGGACAGTCCCCACAGCTTCGAAACCAGCTCCAGGGAACTCAAGCAACGCCGCGCCGGCCACCGATCAGTCCTGCGGCGCGTATTTCGTGCCGGAGTTCTTCTGAATCGCGCCGCGTACGCCGAGCAGCTCCGGATGCCGGGCGATCTTGTCGGTGAACACGCGGGCATCGTTCAGAATGGGTTTCAACTCGCGCGTCAGATTGTCGATGTTTTTAGCCGCCGAATTGAGATGCTGATAGAGTTCTGGGCTGCGCATCAACTGCCCGAGCGAGCCCTCGCCGCTGTTCAGCTTGCGGCCAAAGTCAGAGAGCACGCCCAGCAACTCGTCCAACCGCGTGACGGCCTGATCCACGCGATCCACGATCTGATTTCCCTTCTCACCCAGGGGCCCGGTGAGACCCTCGATGTTGCGCATGTTTCGATCGACCGATTCCACCGTCGTCTGGATCGTGGTGACCGCGCTGCGAGTGTCGGCCAGCAGTTGCGGCAGGTCCCTGATCGTCTGCTTGAGGCTGTCGCGAATTTCCGGAGTGCCGAGCAGATCCTCGACATTGGCCAACATTTTTTGAAAGCTATCGATCGTGCTCTCGGTTTTCTTGACGATGCGGTTGATCTGCTCGTCGTTGCCCTCCAGCAGTTTGTTGAAGTAGCCCGCCAACTTGGCGACTTCGTCGCCGGCGGTCGAGAGCGAATTGATCGCCTCGCTCAAATCACCTTCCAGGTTTCCGATGACTTGAAAGGCATTGGGAGCCACGGTTCCCTCGATGTACTCTCCGTCGCGGACCAAATCGTTGGGAGTTTCAGCGGGAACCGTTTTGGAGGGGGCGGTTTTCTGCCCGGCCGGCGGAGGATCGGCCGCCACGGCTGCCGTCATCACGCTGGCGGGAATCGTCGATGCGCCCTGTCCGGCGGCCGCGTCGGCGCCGGGCCGAGGTTTTCCATTGGGCGCTTTGGCGCGCCGAACGAATTGAATGACGACGTCGCCGCCCAGCAGCGATCCGCTCACTTGCGGCACTTCGCTTCGAAAGAGCTTTACGCCGCCGTCTATTTTCGCGGTGACGACTACCCCGCCCTGCTCGGCAAAGCTGACCTTGGCGACGCGGCCGATCAGTATGCCGCTTTTGCGGACCGGCGTGCCCTCGGTGACCCCGGGGGCATCGTCGAAATGCATGTAGACGGTGTAGCTGCCGCGCACCATCGAACGCGCATCGCCGAACAGCAATACCAGAATCCCGGCGATGATCAAGGTGGCCAACACCATGACCCCCACGCGGAATTTAACAACGCGTTCATCCATAGTGACCCAGTCCTTGGACCGAGTTGGCTTTGGGTCCAACTCTCACGTGTGTCTCACGAATCGTTTGCCAGGCGGAGGTCCGCCATTTTTCTCATTTCCATCAATCGTTCGCCCGCCTCGCCCCGCACGAACTGCGTGACGCGCGGATCGCCGCTTTTGTCGATCGCGTCCGGCGGGCCGTCGAAGATGACCTGTGGCTCGTCCGGACGCAGCCGGGACAAGGGATAGACCATGATGACTCTATCGGCCACTTTTCGCGCGGTGTGCATATCGTGCGTGACCACGACGGCGGTCACCGGATGTTGACTGCGCGTGCGGAGGATGAGCTCATTGATCACGTCGCTCATGATCGGATCCAATCCGGTCGTCGGTTCGTCGTAGAGCATCAATTCGGGACTCAGCGCCAGTGCCCGGGCCAGCCCCACGCGTTTCCGCATGCCTCCCGACAGCTCGGCCGGTTTCTTCGAGACAATGCTCTCCGGCAACCCCACTTCGGCCAATCTGGACAGCACGACTTCTTGCATTTGCTGATCGCTGTTTTCGGTGTGTTCGCGCAAGGGAAAAGCCACGTTTTGCCCCACGGTCATGCTGTCGAAGAGCGCCGCCCCTTGAAACACGAATCCAAACCGCATCCGCTCGCGAGTCAGCTCCTGCTCGGAGAATTCGAACAGGTTCTTGCCGTCGAAGAATACTTCGCCGCGCGTGGGTTTGACCAAACCGATGATGGTTTTGAGCAACACGGTTTTGCCGCAGCCGCTTTCGCCGATGATGGCCAGCGTCTGCCCGCGCGGGATCGACAAATCAATCTCGCGCAGCACGGGATTCCGGCCGAACGCGACGTCGACCGCTCGGAGCTCCACCAGAGGGTGAGCCGATGCCGCGAGTTGCTCGGATTGACGGGCCATCGAAACCATGACTTCGCCTTCCGGCTACGTGAAATCGAGGAAGGAATTATGCTCTCTACTAACCCGACGCGCAAGCGAGGGCTGGACGTATTCTCCCTTAGAGCAATCGTAATCCCTCGGGCCAAATCAGCAGGTACACCTCGTCCAACGCGATCCCCAAGAAGAAGTCGAGAACCAAGATCAGCACAAAAGAGACCACGAATGCCGACGTCGCGGCGCGCCCCACGCCCTCGGCGCCCGGATCGCAATTAAAACCGCGATAACAACTCACTAGCGCGATCGCGGCTCCGAACGACAGGCTTTTGAACACGCCCGAGAACAAATCGAACGTGCCGACGTAATTTTGCGAGTTCTCCCAATAATGATTCGAGTCGATGCCCAAACCGTAAATGGCGTAAAAAGCGCCCCCCACGACCCCCATGAAATCGGCCATGATCGTCAGCGTGGGAATCAGCACCAGGCAGGCGATAAACCGCGGCACGACCAGATAGTGAATCGGATTGGCCCCCATGCTCGACAGCGCGTCGATCTGCTCGGTGACGCGCATCGTGCCCAGCTCGGCCGCCATGGCGCTGCCGACTCGCCCGGCCAACATCGTGGCCGCCAGCACGGGCCCAAGCTCGCGCACCAGCGACATATTGATCACGGCGCCCAACCGCGTTTCCAAGTGCAACAGGCGAAACTGCGAATGGCTTTGCACGGCCAACACCATGCCGATAAACGTGCCGGTCAACGCCACCACTGGCAGACTCAAAACGCCGATCTGGTAGAAGTTCGGCAGCAACGTATCCCGCCGCGGCAGGCGCGTGAAAATCCAGGAAAGCGTGCGAAAAAAGAATTCCGACACGTCTCCCACGGTGATGAACCAATTCATCACCAGCCCGCCCAAGTCGGCAATCCAGTCGGCGATCGCCTCGAGCGGGCCGCCGCTACGGCTCAAAGTTGGGGATTGCGTTGCCATGCTCTTTGCCGCCGATGAATTAGGAGCTGGTGGCCAACGGCACTAATGCCGGACCCTCTTTTGATACTTCGTCGCGGCGACGATACCGCTTGAGAAAACATGACGGGTGATACCGATATGGAGTTTTAGGGAAGCTGGGGCGCTCGACTCCGGACGCTCGCCACTGCTAGCTGTCGCCAGTCAATGACGTTTCATGCGACAACCGGTAACGCGCGCAGGCAAAACAGCCCGGACAACGTCGGGGACTTTGTGTCTTATACGCCGAAGGCGTCCAACATGCCAGCACAGGGCAACGCCCTGTGGTTAAAATGAAGCCCCTCCGCGCAGCCCTGTAAGGGCGCTACATTGGACTACCCGGTGTCGAGACCATGCCGCAATCGTTGGCGAAGAACACGATCCATCTCATTTTCAGCACCAAGGGCCGCCACCCGTGGCTCAAGGAAGCGTTACGGCCCAGATTATATGCGTATCTAGCCGGCATTTTCCAACAATGGGACAGCTCCGCCGTCGTGATTGGCGGCTACGACGATCACGTCCACGCGCTCTTCTTGCTCAGCAAGAACCATCCTCTGAAAAAGGTTGTCGAAGAAGTCAAAAAAGGCTCTTCCAAATGGATCAAGACCGTCGACGGCAAGTTGGCCGAATTCTCATGGCAAAACGGCTATGGGGCTTTCTCCGTCAGCGAGTCAAATGTGCCCGACGTCAAGAAATACATCGAGCACCAAGCGGAGCATCACCATCGCATGACGTTTCAGGATGAGTTGCGGCAATTGTTCGCGCGCCACGGCATGACGGTGGACGAGCGTTATCTGTGGTCGTGATTGTTTGGCCCTTTCAGGGCTCACGTTGCCATGCGGTCCATTCAAACCACAGGGCGTTGCCCTGTGCTGGCATGTTCCACGCCTCCGGCGTCGGGGTAATCCGATTACGCGGCGCGCTATCCGCGATTTGCTCCCTCGCGATCGCTTTCACAACTACGTCCGGCGCCGCGTATGTTCGCAAAAAACAAAACCGCCGCCCGGCGTTAGCCATCGAGCGGCGGAGTGAATTTGAAACTTCCCAAACCGGCGACATGCTTTACGGGCTGGCCGATTCTCCGGCGGCCGGGCCGGCGGCGACTTCGACCGGGGCTTCCGTCTCGCCCTCGCCCATAACGCCTTTGAAGATCAGTTGCTTCTTGCCCCCGACCTCCTTGACGTCGACCACGATCGTGTCCTTGCCCTGGAACTCGCCTTTGAGCAGTTCCTCGGAAAGCGGATCTTCGACAAAGTTTTCGATCGAGCGACGCAGCGGACGGGCGCCGAAGTCGGTGTTCGAGCCCTTGCGGATCAAGAATTTTTTCGCCTCGTCGCTCAGCTTCAGCTTCAAGCCGCGCTCGCCCAATCGCTCGCGCACTTTTCCAAGTTCCAAATCGACGACTTCCTTAAGGTCTTCGAGCGTGAGATGCCTAAACACGATCACGTCGTCAACGCGGTTCAAGAACTCGGGACGGAACACCTTTTCGATCCGTTCGCTCACGCGCTGCTTCATATTCTCGTACGAAGAGTCCTCGTCGGGCTTCTGGAAACCAAAGGCCGTCTCGTTCTTGATCGCCTCGGCGCCGGCGTTGGTGGTCATGATCAGGATGGAGTTGCGGAAGTCCACGTTCCGGCCAAAGCTGTCCGTGAGCCGGCCCTCTTCCATGACCTGCAGCAACATGTTGAACACATCCGGGTGCGCCTTTTCGATTTCGTCCAAGAGCACCACGGCGTAAGGCCTGCGGCGGATTTTTTCGGTCAATTGTCCGCCCTCTTCGAAGCCGACGTAGCCCGGCGGAGCGCCGATCAAGCGGCTGACGTT
>JACQFF010000231.1 GCA_016200205.1 Planctomycetia bacterium | reverse complement strand
GAGCCTCGCTCTTTTGCCTTTAATGTCCATATGAGCGAAGACCCCGAGAAACGCCGTCGCCGGTTTCGATTCGCATTTAGCCTGCGCACTCTCTTTGTGGTCATTGCTGCGTTGGCCATGCTTGCTGGATATGCGAGGCGGAGCCTTGATTGGATCCGACAAAGGCATGCATTCCTCGCGGAGAAGCAGGCCACCTGGGACCGCCTCGGCCACAATCCTCAGGGTGGGGTACGGTACGGCACGACTAGGGCGCCATTCCCTCTCGAAGTTTTCAGTGAGACCGGCGCTCTCGGACTTCAGTTTTATGTGGAGTTAGCCATCGACGATGATGACGCCCGAATCAGAATTTGGAAACACGAGCGTGATCAGGCATTACAGCTATTTCCTGAGGCAGAGCACGTGACCGTGAATTGGGAACCCTGGCCGGTTCATCCGTTCCAGAAATAATTGGATAAGACTGCCCCACTGCCCTTTTCTGGACAGAATCGCCAGTTGCCCAAAAAGCCGGAACATTTTTCGATTTACTAGGCAAAACCGTATATCCCACAAGCCAAACACCAGCTTTTTAGCGAGCCGGGCCCGATAGCAAATGGGCGAATCGCGCGATTCGGATCGCCGCGAGAAGTGAACTGAATGCCAGGGGCCAGCGCGGGGGACCGTCACTCGCTGGCGGAGGGCACCTGGCCCGGCTGCTTTTCGAGTTTTTCGACATCCAGGCGGCGCTGGGCGGCTCTTTTGATCAGCTCACGATCGCGGGCTTTGCGAGCGGCCGCCTGGGCGGTGATGATCAGCGCCTGGGCCGGTTCGCCGCGGCCTTGGGCCATGGCCTCGGCCGACAACTCCAAGGCGCTCATGGCAATCTGCCTGGCCACCGTCGGAACCGACGATTCCAAAGCCTGCGTGAGCGCATCGGACTTGAGCGTCCACGCGTCGACCTCAAACCAGCGCGCCCGTTCGTCGATCGCTCGCAGGGCACTTTGCGGTTCGGCTGCGGCGATTGCCCAGCGGGTGGCCTGCTTCAAAAGCGCATATTGATCGAGCGAACTCTCGGCATCGGCAACGGCCGAAATCAAGCTGGCCGCCAGTTGAGATTTTCGCTGCGCCGTTTTGGCGGCTTCAATCGCACCGGCGAACTTCCTTTCGATCGTCTGTTCGGCAGCCGCCACCTGTTGCGCGTCGGGAATCGGCTCGCGCTCGATCGCCAGCGCCTTTGGGTCCAAGAATGGGAGCAAGTCGTTCACCGACTCTCCGGCTGCCGCGGCAGACTCCCACAATTGGCGCGCGCGGTTGAGATCTCCTCGCGGATCGACGGCATGGAAAGCGCCAAGGAAAACCTGATTGGCCGGTGCGTCTTCGCTGGCAGCCCGCTCGACGAGGAGGAGTGCGACCTTCGTCGGCAGATTGGCAAGCGTGTAATCGCGACGCGAGCCGGCGACGAACAGCGCCAGACTTTCCGGTCCGCTTTCGACAACCGCCGCAATCACATTGTCGACGTGCAATTCCTCGGCCGGCTCGAGTGCTTTTAATCCCGCGCGAACCGCGGCCCAAAACCGGTCTAATTGATCGTTCAACGCGCGGAATTGCGCGAGCTGGTCATTCTGGACGGGCGAGTCAGCATGCCGAGCCGCAATCTCCAACTGCCGCTGGGCCCGTTTAAGGTCGCGAGCCACCAGGGCAGAGCGGGTGCGGTTGATCGCCCATCGATACGCGGCCGGTGATTTCGTCGCGGCAGAGGCTACTTCGGGCTGCGGCCTGGGCACATTGCGCCGATTGTCGTCGCCGGACGGTTTTGACTCGCTTGCCTGGGACTCGGATGCGGCGCCGCTCGATGATGTGACGGCCAGTTGCCGAGATTGGCCGGCGCCATGCGGCGAAGGCGGCACTTGCGGAACTTTATCGGTGGGCTCTTCAGCCGGCAAACCGCCACTTGACGAATGATTGCTGGCCAGTGTCACTGCCTGGCCGAGCTGGGCCTGTGGGGCGTTTTGTGGATTTGGGATTCGCCAGGTGGCAATGCTTCCGACCGCCAGCACAACGCACGCGGAGCCGACCGCCACCACGATGGCCAGCCATCCGTGCCAACTGGTGGGCGGGGGCGAGTTGCCAAGTGTCCGAGGAATTTCAGTCTCGCCTTCCCAAAGCGACGGCGACAGCCCCGGCTGCTCAGCAATCTCGCTCGGAGATTCGCCGCGCAATCCGGTGTTTGGATCGATTGGCTCGGCCACGGATTCACCGCATGGGGTGTCAACTCGCGCAGTCGCATCGTACCATGCGCCAAAAGGAGGGTAAAGAGTTTTAGATGGGCCCCGATCTTTTCGGCCCCAAAGCGGGCGGCAGCGGCAAGTGCTTGACCTTGCGGCTCGACGGCGAAGAAGCGGCATCCTGGAAATACGAAGCGCGAGCCAGGATGTACACGCGCCGCCGACGCGGCATACTCGGCCGCCAACACTGTCGGCAACCGCTGCGCCGCGATCGCTCGTCGATTACCGACGCTCCCTGACCATGAATGTGCCGTTATCAGCGACGTTAAACAGCGGCCGGTAGGGATTGAAGCACGCGTTGGGAACCTTGTAACCGGGATACCAGACCAGGCTGACTGCGACCCCAAACGATTCCTGGATGTTCTTGGGTACGTTGGGGTCTTGTCGAGGCAGCAGGTAGTTATACGAGGCTTGAATCGCCCAGCGTTCTGACAGAGGCGCCGTGACGTCGCTGCCAAAAATCGCGTCGCCGTGGCCAGTAAAACCAACCCACATCCGGCCAATTCCGCCGTTGCCGAAGTGCCGCCGGTAAAAGAAGTTGTACTGGTCGGTCGAGCGAAACGTCACGCTGTTTTGCTCGAATGTGGCCGGGCCTGTTTTGGTATCGCTCCTGGTGTGCGCGGCAGCCCAAAAGCCCACTTCGTTTCCGCAGGCCAGGTAGCTGATTTCCGAGCGGACCTGCCACAGGTCGAAGTGGACGTAAAAATTGTCGTGCAAATAATCAGCCACGGCCCCGCCCTGCCAACCGTGGTCGCAGGCGGCTCGGTGGAAGAAACCGGTAGTCGCGAAATACTGCTCACGGTGATGATTGAACGGACCGCTGGTTCCTTCGAAATCGCTCGCGGCGATTTGGCCGCCGAGCTGATAACCGATACCCGCCGCGTCCCACAGCGGCGAGGCCCAGTTCACGCCTTTGTGAAAGCCAAAATTGCCGTTGATGCCGCGGTCCACCGGCCCCTTGAAGGCTTGCACGCCGCCGAACTCGTTGAAATTCTGCCACAACAGTGGGCTGAACAGGCACGACCGTTTCAAGATTCCAATCAGACCTACGTCGCACGGTTCGCAGCACCCATCCTCGCCGCCGTAGTCATCGAAACTCGGATCGCCTTCAACGGCGCCGTTCATCGCGCCCTCTGGAGGCAGATCGTCGTAAAACGGTTCGGCCGCTTGGCCGGCCGGAATCGGTTCCGCGCCCGACGTGCGCAGGAAGTCGCGTCGGGCCCCCCTTCGGGAGCCCGGCGAGATGGTCTCGTAACCGGCACGCTGGGAGACGCTACCGTTTCCATAACGCGGATACAGGTAGCTGCGGCGTTTGAGCGGCCCCTCGACCCCTTCGGCGACTGGCATCATTCTCGGCGCCGGATCGGGGCTGGAGTAACTCGAACCGTCGGTGAATCTCGATCGGGGGTTGTCGTTGTACTGGAAGGTTTGGGCATCGGCCCCATTGCTTCCGCAAACGAAGGCCATGCAAGTGCAGAAGACACCCGCCGAGCACTTGATGATCCGCAGCCAAGATTTCATGCGTGCACCCTACGTGAAAAACCCAGGATTCCGCGCGAACTCGAGCAAGCGCGGTTCAGGCTGGCACGAATTATCGGAAATCCCCTCATCGGAACTTCCGTTAAAATCGGAATACTTTTCCCATCCCACCGGGACGCCTGCGGGCGCCGGCGAGCAAGCAGCCGTAATAAAATCGCCTGCGAAGACGAACAAACCCTTCAGGCCGAAGGGCTTAGGGATATTGAGAGCGCGTAATTCAAGTCGTCTCTCAGGTCTTCGAAAGCTTCCAGCCCCACTGAAATTCGAATCAAGCCGTCGCTGATGCCGTGGGTCATGCGGTCATCGCGGTGGTAGCTGGCATGCGACATCGATGCTGGCTGCTCGATTAACGATTCGACAGCGCCCAAACTGACCGCTAGCTGAAACAGCTTGGTCGACTCCGCTAAACGCTTGGCCGCGGCAAAATCGCCTCGCACCTCGAAACTGAGCATTGCGCCGAACGCCCCGTCCATCTGCCGTTTCGCGATCGCATGACCGAGGTGGTCGGCACGGCCGGGATAGCGCACTTTGGCGACGCGCGGATCGGTGGCCAGCCAGTCGGCGATTTGCCGCGCGGTTCGGCACTGCTCGCGGACTCGCAGCTCCAGAGTCTTCAGCCCGCGCGAACAGAGGAACGATTCGAGCGGGCCCATCACGGCGCCGGTCGCGTTCTGCAAAAAATAAAGCTGATCGAAGAGCGTCTTGTCTTTGACGACCAGGGCCCCGCCCAGCAGGTCGCTGTGGCCGCCGATATATTTCGTCGCCGAGTGCATCACGATATCCGCGCCTAGTTCCAAGGGCCTCGTGAGCACGGGCGTGGCAAACGTGTTGTCGACGCCCAATAGCATGCCATGCCGATGGGCAATTTCCGCGCAGGCGGCAATGTCGGTGATTGACATCAGCGGATTGCCCGGCGATTCGATCCACAGCATCGTTGTTTTCGGCGTGATGGCCGCCTCGACTGCTTTCAAATCGCCGGTCGATACCAGCGACACGCGGATGTCCGATCGATCGAGCACGCGGTGGAGCAGGCGATACGTGCCGCCGTAAATGTCGGAGCCGGAGAGCACATGGTCGCCGCTCGAGAGCAACAGCATGGCGCAATGCGTGGCTGCCATGCCGGAAGCAAAGGCCAACGCCCCGACCCCGCCTTCCAGATTTGCCAGCGTGGTTTCGAACGCCTTGCGGGTCGGGTTGCCGCTGCGCGAATAGTCGAACTCGCCCCACTCGCCGGCGCCGGGCTGCGCGAACGTGGCCGCCACGTAAATGGGGCGCACCAAAGCGCCGGTCTGGGGATCGGGCTCGTTGCCGACATGAATCGCGCGCGTGCGGAACTGCATCGGATTACCGCTCCAAGGCTTGCTTCAAGTCGGCCACGAGGTCTTCGGGGTTTTCGATGCCGCAGGCCAGGCGGACCATGTTGTCGGGAATGTTGTACTGCTGGCGCTCGTCGGGCGTGCACTCGTAATAGCTCATGACGAGCGGTTGTTCGATCAGCGACTCGACTCCGCCCAAGCTGGGCGCGATCCGTGGAATGCGCACGGCGTCGACCACCGCCGCCGTCTGCCGCCAATCGGCGCCCTTGACCAGAAAGGTTACCAGTCCGCCGTAGCCGCGCATGGTCCGCCTGGCCACTTCGTAATACGGATGCGTTTGCAAGCCCGGGTAATAAACCCGCTCGATTCGCGGATGCGACGCCAGGAATTGGGCCACGACCAGGCCGTTTTGGTTGTGCCGCTGCATTCGCAATTCGAAGGTTTTCAAGCCGCGGCTCAATAGAAAAATATTGTGCGGCGAATTCACGCTGCCCATGATGCCGCGCAACTTTCGCACCGGCTCGATTTTTTCTTGTGAACCGACGATCGCGCCGGCCAACAAGTCGTTGTGCCCGGCCAGGTACTTGGTGGCGGAGTGCAGCACGTAGTCGATGCCCGCGGCGATCGGACGCAAGTTGTAGGGCGTTCCCAGCGTGGAGTCGATCAGCGTCTCAATGCCATGTTTGGCTCCCAGGGCCGCGAACCGGGCCAAATCGACCACGCTCAAATGTGGATTCGTAGGCGACTCGCTGACCAGCAGCCGGGTGCGCGGAGTGATCGCTGCTTCCATGGCGTCGTAGTCGCAAGCCGGCACTTCACGAGTTACCACGCCGAATCGCGACAAATGCCGGGCACAGAACTCGCGGCTGCGATGGTAACATTCGTTGAAGAAAACCACTTCGTCACCG
>JACQFF010000227.1 GCA_016200205.1 Planctomycetia bacterium | reverse complement strand
GGTCTAAAACTAGGCAACGTTAGTGCTGCAAGAGAAACACCCCGACTCACCGAACTTAATGGCACGGCGGTGGGATGTCAACATGAAACCGTCAGTATTCTTGAAAAAAACTACATCCTTCCAGGGGGCCCCGTGCCACTATCGGAACGAACGGCCAGGAAAGCGCAGTCAGATTTTCAATGGCCCGTCGTGCGCCGAGGAAGTTTATTCGGGGAGGGATATTTCACCGGGCGAATCAAGCGTCGTCGCCGGTCAGACCGCACATGTCGTGTGTCAACAGATCGTACAGCGGAGATTGTGACCCCAAGTTGAATGGCTGCGCAATTGGGTCGCTCAACGATGAAGCCGCCACGACGCGGTCGCGGCTTGTCTGCTTGGCCATCAAAAGGGCCCGATCAGCTCGATCGATCAGCTCGTCAACGTCGTCGATTCCACCCACACACTCGGCAACACCGAAACTGACGCTAATCGTCAGCGAGCCGCCGATATCGATTCGTCGATTGGCCAAATTGGATCGCAACCGTTCGGCCACTTCGACTGCGCCTCGCTCGGTCGTTTCGGGAGTGACGACGCAAAACTCATCACCCCCATACCGGGCGACGAGATCACTTGGCCGACATTGCTCTATTAGAATCTCGGCAACCGTCTTGAGCACTATATCACCGGCCGCGTGCCCGTAAGAGTCGTTGATTTTCTTGAAGAAATCGATGTCGAGCATAATCGAGGACAATCGCCGTTTGTACCGCAGCGACCGCTCCAATTCTCGTTGGAACCTTTCCCGAAAACCGCGACGATTGAGCAGGTTGGTCAATGGATCACGGTCTGACAGGACGCGCAATTCGTGTTCCGCCCTTCTCGCTAATTCGCGCTGTTCGTCCGCCTGATTCAACATGCGGGCGCAGTACCAGACGAGCACGGCAAAGGCAACGATCGTCGAGACGGTATGCATGGCCATGCCGAATTCAACGCGATAAAGCCCGAGTTGCTCACCTTGTAGCCGCAGCCATCCAATGAGCAACGGCACTCCGACTGCGGCGGGCAGCAAAATCCTTGCCATGGGCCCGCCCATTCTTTGGCTTGTGATCGGAGCCATGACTCCAAAATCCGTTCTCACATACAGCGACCCGATACACACGATGACGAAGGTCGCCGCGGTATGAAACGCCATCGAGCTGTACGGTCCCGCGTTGTACAGCGATTCGATGCCATAGGCGTAGCCCACGAGAGCCAGCGACGAGACCGCCATTGTCGCAAGTACGAGGAATTGCACCAAGCGCCGCACCAGAACTCGTCTCGATGGTAGCAGCAACAACGCAAGGCCAAGCATGAAGAAACAAACCGCACCGGTCAAAGGCGACATCCGGCCCGAGGGGTCTGCTTGATCCGCGGACCGTGGGTCATTCAGGAATGGAAATTCGTCAATCCCCAGGTCGCGGCCGAAGGCGTGCGAGGCTAGCATGACCGCGGAAATAAGCACGACCGTGGCCGCCGTCGCGCGCGCCAACGACCACCACCGTCCAGCGTTCTGGCGCATCAATTGCCCCAGTGATACGCCAATCAACATGAACGCCACGGCCGTGTTGGCCTTCATAGAAACGAATCCCGGCAGCGCGGTCTTCAACAAGCCGATGTCGAAGATCCAACCGATAAGCACGACCAGCCCCACTAGGATGGCCGTAACGCTTGCAACTCTCACAGCGGACGCCGCGTTGGCAGGCCGCCCAGTCTGGCTTCGAAGATGATCGGTCATATCAGTACCCACTTCCGAGCGACCTTTAGCAGCCGAGTGAAGTAGCCACGCGGGAGAACGTCGTAATGGTCTTGGTGCCGACGGATTGGATCGCCGCTGAACAAACAATAGACAATTGCGGGCAACGCGACCGCATATTTGACGGCGGTTGGGCCTTCGTTTGGTCAGGCAAACTCTCGAACTCTTTCAATGAGTTTTTGCATCGTCTGCTTGATTAGGGTTTGGGTGCTTGGGCATTGCCTTACCCAAGCATACGACGCAAAGTTGCCACGATTTAAACTAAACTCGTTCGGCCGATTAAATTGGAGGTGGCGATAATGCCACCCACCAATCGTCCATTCGCGCTAAACCGACCAGTTGTCGTATTCCGAACTGGGGGTATTGCCGATATGCGCAATGGCAAGCCTTTTGTTCCAGGTTCGGAATGCGACTTGCCCGTTCGATCTACTGCACCTATCGAACGGGCCCTTTAGATTCCAGGCCTGACGACAGTCAACATCTCCTGGTGTTGCGTCTCAGCGCATTTCTCGCGGCCGGACTTGCATTGATGGCGGTCATCGACCGCTTCATGTAAAGCGATCGGACTCGCGTTCCGTCGCAGAGACGACCTCTGGAGCCTAGCGCCAGAAGAACGCGATGCGTCTTACGCGAATGACGGAAATTGAAGCCGAATTGCGGCGCGCCGCCTCAAACGGTATTGCTGCCCCTGATCGACTGCCGGCTATTTCGCCGGTGTCGCCTCAACGGCCGGGCCGGGGGCCGGCGCGGCGGCCAAGGCGGCCCTGGCGCAGGCAACCAGTTGGACGGCCCATGGCTTTTGGTCGTAGAGTTGCACGATTCCCTGGTAGATCTTGCGGGCTGCGGCCGGATCGGAGGCCGACAGTTCCGCGGCCCGCTCCAATCGTGATTCGACCAACTTGCGATCGTCGGCGACGCTTTTCTCGATTTGCCTTTCTAGTCGCTTGATTTGCTGACGCGCCAGCCTCACGAATTGACGTGGCGTCTCGGAGCCGACGTCGGCCTCGCCATACACGTCGACCAGAGCCTGGAATTTGACCAACCCCAATTCGGGACTAATCAGCGCGTAGCGTTTGGCTTCGGTAAAAGCCCGTTGAACGGGATCTGTCTGTTTGAGCTCGTCTTGCATGCCACGTAGTTTCTCGCAGCGTGGATCGTCCGCATAGCGCTCGAGAAAAGTTTCGATCTGGGGCTGCGCCTGTCGCAAGCTCTCGACTTCTCCGTCGGCTGTTGCTGTTTCAATTTGGCGATAGAGTTCGTCGGCGGTGGGAGGCCGCATCAAATACCATCCGCCAAGAATCATCACCAGCAGTCCCGCGAGTAGGGCTAGCGTCTGAGGCGCTAACAATCCGGCCAACAGCTCGCGCGCGGCGCTTGCGCGCTCGTCGTGGCGTTCTTCCACTTTCGTGAACCGCGTGGCCGGTGTCGCGGCGGGTTCCGGCGCCGATTGGGGGCGGTTTTCGACCGCCGGATCGTAGGCCTGCGTGGCCTCCGTCGCGTTGATTTGCGGCACGACCGTGCCCTCGCCACGCTCTGCCGGGGGCAATTGCGTGGGTGTCAGCGTCGGCGAGAGCGGGCTGGAATCGGAGATATCGGTGCCGGCCGCCGCGACCACGAAATCACCGCCACGACTCATCGAGATCGACAGCCCACGGTCCATGGCCTCGAGACTTCGCGATAGAATGAGAGCATTGGCGAATCGCTTTTGCGGGTCTTTTTCCAAGAGCTGATGGACGATTCGCGCTAACTCCGCGGGCGTCTGCGGCGCGAAGCGCGTCACCAATTCAGGTTCGGCGTAGCGCTGCAACTGCAACATTTCAACCATGGTTTTGGCGCGAAACGGAGGCCGGCCCGTCAACAACGTGTAGAGCACGCCCCCCATGCTATACTGGTCGCAGCGGTCGGTTACGACGCGGCCGTCGGCTTGCTCGGGAGCCATGTACTCGGCCGTTCCCAACACGCCACCGTCGGAAGTCATCCGCATGTTGCCAAACAGCCGGGCAATGCCGAAGTCGGAAAGCTTGATCTCTCCATCGGTGGACATGAGCAAGTTTGCGGGCTTCAAGTCGCGGTGGATCACGCCGTGATCGTGCGCATGCTTGAGCGCCCGGCAGAGTTTGATCGCGATTTGCGTAACCTCGCGCCACTCGAATCTTCGACCGGCGCGCAGCTCGTCTTCGAGGCTGGTGCCCCGGACCAATTCCATCGCGTAAAACAGCGTTCCGCTCTGCTCGCCGTAGCCGAACAGTCGCACGATATTGGGGTGGCGGAGCTTTTTGAGCGATTCGATTTCGGCTTCGAAGCGAGCACGAAAGCCTTCTTCGGAGGCCAAAGCGGGCGCCAGGACCTTGACCGCCGCTTCCTCGCCCGATTCCGTGTCGAGCCCCTCGTAAACGGCTCCCATGCCTCCCTGGCCGAGCTTTTTCCCCAGACGGTACGGCCCTAGCTGCTCAAATTGCATGGCTTTCGCGCTGTTTGGGACAGGCTTTTGGAAGACGAAGATGAAATTGATGCGCGCCAGAGTCACGGCCACGACGGCCGGACCTTGGGCGATCGCGTGTCCTGTCGTCAATTTCATCGTAACATCGGCCCGAGTTTGACACCAGCAAGCCGGCTAGCCCGACGGGTTTACAATAGAGTGGCAGGGCCTGTAGATTGCCCGAGTACGCAATGCCCCAAACTGAGATTCATTTTTCCATTCGGGAGAGTGCCGCGTGTCGACCGAGAGCGTGATCTTGCGCCGCACGGAAAACCAGGCCCGCGGAATCGGCCAATACGCGGTTGATTTCCTCGCCGGCAAATGGGGCGAGCCGGCCGAGAGCGTGTATGAAAAGGTCGAGCAGTTCCACTTGGACAGCATCGCCTGCGGCGTCTCGGCGCTGGCTTGCGGCGCGAATGCCCCCAGGGTGCTGCGCGCCGAGGCGCTCGAATACGCCTCGGACGACCGGCAACACGGCACGCCGTTGTTCGGCTCGCGTATTAAAGTGATGCCCGAAAAGGCGGTCGTCGCGAATTGTTCGGCGGTGCGCGAATGGGACGCCAATGGCACCAATTTTGGCTACAACCCGGCGCGCGGCGCGACCAAGGGCGAATTCGGGCACAACGATTTTTATCCGGTGGCGGTGGCGGCGGCGCAGCTCGCCGGACTCGATGGCCGGCAGACGCTCAAAGCGATGATTCTCCTGGACGAGATTCGCGGCCGGCTGGCGGAAGTGTTTGCGCTTAAGAACCACAAAATCGATCACGTCGTGCACGGCGCGATCGGGTCGGCGGCTGCCTACGGCGCCGTCTTGGGCGCCGCGCCCGAGCAGATCGAATCGGCCATCGGCCTGGTCGTGGCCCATTACATTCCGTTTCGCGCGATTCGCGCCGGCAAGCAGCTATCCGACTCGAAGGGAGCCTCGGCCGCCATCAGCGCCGAAGTGGCGGTGCTGAGCATGCGTCGCGCCATGCGCGGGTTTGCGGGCCCGGCCGACATTTTTCGCAATCCCCAAGCGATCTTCTGTTTGTTCGAAAAGCCCGCGACGCCCAATACGAGTCCGTTCGACCTGTACCTGGCCACCAGCGGCGCGGATTTCGCCATCATGGGCATGCACTTCAAGCTGGGGCTCTACGAACATCAGTCGGCCGGCGCGATTCAAGGCCTGATGGATCTGCTCCATCGGCACCCTGCACTGCTCGATGACGTCGCGAAGCTCAAATCGGTGTGGATTACGATCTACGAGCCGGCGTTCGGCATCATTGGAGATCCGGCGAAACGAGATCCACGCACCCGGCAAAGCGCCGACCACTCGATGGTGTACATCATCGCCACGCTATTGCGCAAAGCCTTCCAAACGCGCCAGGCGGGCTGGAGCGAATTGATGTTGGTTCCGCAAGACTACGACGAGAGCAGCATTTTCGATCCGCTCACGCGACAAATCATGGAGCGGATCGAATTCCGCCACGGCGGTCGGGAATACGACGACAAATATCCCGACGGCATTCCGACCACGCTGGAGATCGAGCACCAGGATCTTGGTCGCCTGTCGAGCGCCCTGGTCATGTATCCCGAAGGCCATGCCCGCAATGCAGGCGGAAACTTGTCAGCTCTTTTGGAGCACAAGTTTCGCGTATTGGCCGGCTTGGGTGTCAAGGATGTCGATGCTCTGTACCGCCGCTTCACCGGAATAGCACAGAAATCGGCCGTCGAGATCGCCAATTTGTACGACTTTCGAATCGAAGGCTGCTGAAACTTCATGTCACTTTTCGGCCTGCTGAATATCAACAAACCGTCTGGCCTGACGTCTCGGCACGTGGTCGACCAGGTTCTACGCCTGGTCAAGCCCGCCAAAGTCGGCCATGCCGGCACGCTCGACCCGCTGGCCTCCGGCGTGCTGGTGATCGGCATCGGCCAGGCCACGCGAATCGTCGAGTATGTCCAGCAGATGCCCAAGTGCTACCGAGCTACGTTCTTGCTCGGCCACACGAGCGATACGGAAGACATCGAGGGTGTGGTCACCATCTTGCGCGATGCTCCACGACCATCGCGCACGGAGCTGGATCTTGCAATCGCTGAGATGATCGGCGAAATCGAGCAGCGCCCCCCGGCCTACTCTGCGCTCAAAATCTCAGGCAGGCGAGCCTATGCGCTGGCGAGGGCGGGCGAGGCAGTCGATCTTGCGCCGCGGAAGATCGAAATCTACCGCGCCGAAATCGTACACTACGACTACCCCGAGTTGTGCATCAACGTCGAATGTAGTTCAGGAACTTATGTTCGTTCGTTCGGAAGAGATCTCGCCGAGCAAGTCGGCACGGCGGCGGTCATGTCGGCGCTAGAGCGTACCGCGATCGGACGGTTCACGCTTGAAGAGGCCATCGATACTGGCCAATTGACGCGTGAGAATATCGCCGGGCAGATGCTGTCGCCGACACTCGCGATCCGAGGCTTGATGCCTGAGCGCGTGATGACCGAGCCCGAAATCCAGCGGCTTGGAAACGGACTCTCGATCGCCGCGCCGCCGGACGCGCCAGCTCATTGCGCCGCGCTGGATGAAGCAAACAGACTTGTGGCCATTCTGGATCTCCACGCGGATGGCGCTTTTTGGCCGGCCAAGTACTTTCCGAGCGGATTTCCCGGATGAACCTTGCTGATGCGTGGCTCCGGCGGTGGAAACCAAGGACACGGGGCCGCCGGAAAAAAAGGGAGAAAAATTCACGGTGCGCTAGACGCGGGGGGGGGGGCGCGGTGGTAAGATAGCGGGCATTCCGATTCCGGATCGGGCGCCGTTCGTTCGACGAAAAGTCGGGGAATTGCCGCCCCGTGCCTCAACTCGGGAGAACTCTAATGAACGTCCACCACTATCGTCTGTTCGCCATTCTGGTGGCAATTGTCGTGATTCCCCCGGTGCATGCTCGGGCCGGTGCGTACTCCTTCTCGCTGATCGTGGACCAAGCCAGCTTGCCCCAGCCAACGCAGGGACTAGGGAGCGTTCTGTCACCCCACGCCCTCGGCTTGAATAAGAACGGTACTGCCGTCTTCGCCACTTATAATGTCAACTTCGCCAATCTAGCCAGCGGCACCCGCATCTACACCGCAAATGCCGGCGGGCCGTTGAATCTCATTGCCGCCGAAGGCTCTAGCGGACAAGTAATTCAAAACCTTGCCCCCTTCGGGGTTGGCGAATCAATCAACGACTCCGGAGTCGTCGCGTACTGGAAATCAACGCAGGCGCCCACTGGATCCACTGAGGGCATTTACCGTAGCGACGGCGCGACGATCTACGAAGTTGTGGCCACCAGCTCTAACCAACTCTTGCCGCAAGAGCCCACGGCGATCAACAATAGCGGCGAGGTTGCCTTTCTTGTCGACAACACCATTGACGCGACCCACTCGCAGCAAGCCCTGATGAAAGGGAATGGCTCGACGCTGGTCACGGTGGCCTCGGTAAGCAATAACCGATTCAGCTCGATCGACAATGCATATCCTGCGATCAACAGCGCTGGCGCTGTCGCTTTCCCGGCACACGGTCCCGTGCCGCTGACCAGTGGTATTTACGTCGGAAGTGGCGGTCCACTGACGACGATCATTTCTTCGACGGACAACTCGGTCGGGTATTTTAATCCTTCATTAAACGACTTCGGCAAGGGCGTCGCTGTCGTCGGCCAATTTTATTGACGTCGTTGGCCCTAACGGCCTGCCGGGCAGGTTAATAGGAACAGGATCTCCGCTGGACGGCTCGACGGTGCTCGGCATCTTTGCGGGGCCCGTGCTCAACAACAGCGGTCAGATAGCCTTCATGGCCGGCCTCGCCGACGGCCGTGCGGGCCTGTATATCGCCACGCCCAGCCCCGAACCCTCCAGCCTGGTTCTCGCCACGTTAGGACTGGTCGGCCTTTTCGGCTACGCCTGGCGCATGCGACGGCGAAAATGAGTTCAGTGGGGGGCCATGATACGACAGTGGGCACTGCGAGTCTGGATCGGTTTCAGGCTCGGCCCGAATGGTAGATGTCGGTCTTCACAGCATAAGGAAAACGCTAATGAACGCCATCAATCACGCTCGTCGCAATGGTTCGCGGGGAGTCCCATTGGCCGTTGTTTTCTCGCTCGCGATCGGCTTGGCCATCACGATCCACCTCCCAGCGCGGGCGGGTTACCAAGTGATCCACACGTTCACCGGCGGCACGAGCGACGGCGCGCATCCGCTCGGTTCTTTGATCCAGTCCGGCTCGACTCTCTACGGAACGACCCGCGATGGCGGCAGCAGTGATTATGGCACGATCTTCCAAGTTGGCACCGATGGCAGCGGCTTCAGCCTGCTGCACAACTTCACCGGCGGCAGCAGTGACGGCGCCATTCCGGCCGCTGACTTGATTCGGTCCGGCTCGACGCTCTACGGCACTACCGCCGGGGGCGGCCATTCCGGTAGCCCCCCGAACACCGGCGGCACGATCTTCCGCGTGGGCACCGATGGCAGCGGCTTCAGCCTCCTGCACTCCTTCACAGGCGTCGACGGCGAAACTGTGCAAGGTTCGCTGATCCAGTCTGGCTCGACCCTCTACGGAATGGCCGTCTATGGCGGCAGCAATGGTCGTGGCACGATCTTCAAGGTGGGCACCGATGGCTCGGCCTTCAGCCTCCTGCACAGCTTCACCGGCGGCAGCGGCGACGGCGGCACTCCGTACGGTTCGCTGTTCCAGTCCGGCTCCATTCTCTACGGCATGACTTCAGGCATAGCCAACGGTGACGGTGGCACGATCTTC
>JACQFF010000226.1 GCA_016200205.1 Planctomycetia bacterium | reverse complement strand
GCTGGCTGGTGAACTGGCCGAATTGAGCTCCGCGATCACCGATAGCGACTGGCCGCAGCTTGCCAGTCGCGGTCGTCAGTTGATTGCCCTGTGTGCAACGGTTGGCCCAAAGTTGTTGAGCAGCTTGCAACAGGCGGCCAGCCTTCGCGTCGAAATTCAGCCCTGCATACGCGATGTATGGCACGCCCACGTGCTATTTGTCGACCAGGAAGTCAGCGGCATAGTCGATTTCGGGGCGCTGCGACCGGAAAACGTGGCGGCCGATATTGCCCGACTATTGGGCAGCCTGGCCGCCGACAACGCAACCGACTGGCGGCGTGGGCTGTCGGCCTACCAGAGCATGCGCCCCTTGAGCGGCGACGAGCAGACCTTGATAACCGCTTTTGACCGCAGCACGGTGCTGATGGGCGGTTTACAATGGCTGGAATGGATTTACCGCCAACAGCGGACTTTTGTAAGCCGCGCGGCAGTTTTGTGCCGTGTGGATGAGTTTCTCTCCCGTTTGTCGACGCTTTCTCAACTCATTGGCCAGGGTAGGCCTGAGAATGCGTAGTCTCATTGCGTGATTATCCAGAACTCGTAGGCCGGTGACTACGTAATGACGAGCATCCTGCGATGATGATGTGCGTTGGGGGCTGTGGTTTGCCCAGTTGGATTGCGTGCTATGAGCAGCCGCAATCGCGGTTGACCATGGCAAACCGCCCACGCTAGAATACCGACCTGGTCTTAATGCCTTGCACCATAAGGATATAAGAAGCATGTCCGCGATGCCTTGCTGCCGCTCTTGGCTGGCCGCTGTGGTACTTGTCATGGCGACGGGTACCGCGTGCGGGCAGAAGCTCGACATCCTGACGGGCAAACCGTTGGGGTCGCCGTCCGGCGGACAGCGGGCGGACACGCCTGAATCAGTAATTTCGGTGCGAGCGCACGTCACGGCCGCCACCGCGAATCGTCCCGCGGCGCTATCGGTGACAGCCAAGATCGCGCCCCCTTGGTACACCTATTCCACGACTCAAAAACCGGTCCTGTCGACACCGACGGAGATCACGGTTGACAGCTCGCCCGACTACCAGATCGTCGGCGAATTTCGTCCCAACCTGCCGCCGACGATTCTGCGCAAAGAGGGGGTGGTTTTCGAAACGTATGCACCGAATGTCACTTGGCAGGCTCCGCTGGAAATCCGGCCGGGGACCGATCTGAAGAACCTCAGAATTGCCGGCGCCGCGCGGCTTCAAGTCTGCAAAGACGGGAGCTGCTTGAATCCCACCAATTTCGCCTTCACGGCGCTTCTCGCCGAAGCGGAAGGGGGAGCCAGTGCTGACGCGAAGGCAACCGGAGTTTATACACATCCGAACATTCATGCCACGATCCGTGGCCAATTGGAGCCACAAACCGTCACCCCCGGTTCAACGGTCAACCTGGTTCTGACCGCCGAACCCGCCGCCGGATGGCACATCTATGAATTGGCCAATCGCGATACGGGCGACTTGGGCTACAAGCCCACCTTGATCGTGTTGACCAACACGTCGGGCTTTCAATCGCAGCCCACCGAAGTCAACGCCAAACCAACGGAATCCAAATCGGAGATCCCCGGCGAAGGCCCGCTGCGGTATCACGCCCATCCAGTCACCTGGTCGACCGCGATCACGATTCCCAAGGACACCAAGCCGGGCCAATACGCGATCGCCGGCATGATCGGCTATCAGACCTGCCAGGACGTCCAATGCGACTTGCCGCGCGCGGCCACGTTTGAGGGCGTATTTACCGTCGGTGCGGCCGAGAGTAAAGGCCCGGCTCTGCTCGCGCTTGGCGATGCGAAATATGGCGAGGCCGCCAGACTGGCCGCCATGCGAACTCCGAACGCCGAACGCGCGCTTGCCCCCTCCCCGCCAAACCCCGATATGGCCTCGCTGCCGATGATCATGTTGGCCAGCCTGATCGGCGGGTTCATTCTCAATTTCATGCCCTGCGTGCTGCCCGTGATTGGGCTGAAAATCTTGTCGTTTGCCGAACAAGCCGGTCGCAGCCGGACCCAGGTTCTGGCGCTGAATCTCTGGTATTCGCTGGGCTTGATCTTGGTGTTCTTGGTATTGGCCACGCTGGCTTCGGCGGCGAGCCTCGGACTGCGGGAAGAGAATCTGGGTTGGGGAGAACAGTTTACTTCCACTTCGTTCAACGTCGTGATGGTGGCCGTGGTATTCGTCATGGCGTTGAGCTTCTTGGACGTGTGGGAGATTCCGATCCCGGGCTTCGTTGGCTCCGGAGTCGCCGCCGACGCGGCGGCCCGCGAAGGAGCGGCTGGCGCTTTTGCCAAGGGAGTGCTGACCACCGTGCTGGCCACGCCCTGTAGCGGACCGCTGTTGGGGTCCGTCTTTGCCTTTACGCTCAGGCAGCCTCCGCCGATCACGTACCTGATCTTCAGTTGCGTTGGTTTAGGCATGGCTTCGCCCTATTTGTTGATTGGCGCGTTTCCACGCTTGATCCGGTTTCTGCCCAAGCCCGGCGCGTGGATGGATACGTTCAAACAGATGATGGGTTTCGTGATGCTCGGTACGATCGTGTACCTGTTTACCTTCATCAATCGCGATTATCTGGTGCCGACCTTTGCGATGATGGTCGGACTGTGGGCCGGCTGCTGGTGGATTGGCCGCACGTCGTTGGTCGAAACATTGGGCCGCAAAACGAAAGCGTGGAGCCAAGGGGTCATTTTTGCCGGCCTGGTCGGTTGGTTTGCGTTCACCTGGCTCGTCCCGCACAGTTCGATCATC
The DNA here is from genome assembly GCA_016200205.1 of Planctomycetia bacterium. Lineage (GTDB taxonomy): Bacteria > Planctomycetota > Planctomycetia > Pirellulales > PALSA-1355 > PALSA-1355. The sequence goes on along the minus strand of JACQFF010000226.1, from coordinate 8,564 downwards.
GCCTGGCAGAACTTTTCGCAGCAAGAGCTGGCCAAGGCCAGGACCGAAGGCAAGACCGTGCTCGTCGATTTTACGGCCGACTGGTGCTGGACGTGCAAAATGAATCTGCGCCTCGCGATTGAAACCAACGAAGTCAAAGACCTGATCGCTCAAAACCAGGTCGTGCCGCTGTTGGCCGACTGGACCGATGGTTCGCCTGAAATCAAAAAAATGCTCGAATCGCTCAACAGCGTTTCGATTCCGTTCCTGGCAATTTTTCCAGCCGACGGACGAGCGCCCCTTGTGCTGCGAGACTTAATCAGCAAGCAGGACTTGTTGGAGAAACTCAAGGACGCCGGCCCGTCGAAAAACGCCCCAAAATCGCTGACCGCCGCCATGCCCTAGCCCGCGCGGCTAAGCCGCCGGCGATGATTTGACGCTCTCCGGCGGCTTAGCAGCTGTTCCAAAACGTTTCCCTCTCCCAGGGGGAGAGGGATTTGAAACAACGTCTTGGCAATGGTTTCGAAAACCTCAGCCGCAGACCACGCCGCGCCCTCCCGCGACAATCCGGCCGATCGTCCAGCTTTCCTGCCCGCAGTCGGCCAGTTGATGGCGAATGCTATCGGCATAGTGGGGGCTGACGATGAGCGCCAGGCCAATGCCCATGTTGAATACCTGGTCCATTTCAGCCTCATCGATTTCACCGAGCCGCTGGAGCCAGGGGAACACGCCCGGCACGCGCCAACTGCCGTGGTCGATCACCGCTTGAACGTCTTGAGGCAGAATCCGCGCTAAGTTCTCGTGCAGTCCGCCGCCGGTGATGTGGGTGATACCGTGCACCACTCGCTTGACTTTGTAGTAGCTCAAAACGCGCCGCACTGAGCGGACGTAAATCCGCGTGGGCTCCAGCAGAGCCTGCCCGACCGTTTGGCCAAGCTCGGCGACATGGTCGTGAATGCCGAGAGAGCCGATCTCGAACACGGCCTTTCTTGCCAGGCTGAAGCCGTTGGAGTGCAATCCGCTGGAGGCGACGCCCAGAATCAAATCGTCGGGCGAAATCGACTTTCCGTCCACCAATTTTTTTCGCTCGGCGACGGCGACGCAAAAACCGGCCAGATCGTAATCGCCGCGAGCGTACAGATCGGGCATGATGGCCGTTTCGCCGCCCAATAGCGCACAATCGGCTTGCAGGCAGCCCTCGGAAATTCCTTCCACGATCTGCTCCAACAGCTCCGGATCGTCGTGCGACATAGCCACGTAATCGAGGAAGAACAGCGGTTCAGCCCCGCAACAAATCGCGTCGTTGACGCTCATCGCCACCAGGTCGATGCCGACCGTGTTGTGCACCCCGGTCAAACTGGCGACTTTCAGCTTGGTGCCCACCCCGTCGGTGCAGGAGACCAACACCGGGTCTTGATATTTGCGGGCAAACAGCGCATTGGAAAAATCGAGCTGGAACAGGCCGGCAAACCCGCCGTCATTGGGGATGACGCGTGGGCTATAGGTCCGATGCAGCAGCTTCGGCAGCCGGGCCATCGACTGGCGATAGACCTCGAGGTCCACGCCGGCGTCCTTGTAAGTCGTTTTCGCCATTCAATTTGCCCGCAATTAGATCAAACAGAGTGTGGCATTTTACGGGCCGCGCGCGCCGGTTGTCAAACCGGAGAAGTTTCGCTATCGCGAGCAAAAAAAACCGCGCCTAAGTGCGTTAGCGCACTCGGCGCGGCTTGTGAGCAATTCACGCGTCAGGTGTCGCCACCGCAAGCTTTAATCCATACTGACCGTGACCGTCTTGCTCTCGGTGTAGGCTTTGAGCCCTTCTTCGCCGAGTTCGCGGCCCATGCCCGACATTTTGAAGCCGCCGAAGGGGGCGGCCGCGTCGAACACGTCGTAGCAGTTGACCCATACGGTGCCGGCCCGCAGTTGCTTGGCCAAGCGGTGGGCCTTGCCGATATCGCGGGTCCAAACGGCGGCGGCCAGGCCGTAGAACGTGTTGTTGCCACGCTCCACGACTTCGTCCACATCTTTGAACTTCAATACCGAGAGCACGGGGCCGAAAATCTCGTCCTTGGCGATCGACATGTTGTCCTTCACGCCATCAAACAGCGTCGGCTCGATGAAGAACCCTCGATCGCCGTGCCGCTCGCCGCCCGTCAGACACTTGGCACCCTCGCTCTTGCCGAGGCCCACATAGTGCATGATCTTGTCGAACTGCGCTTTGTCGACTTGCGGGCCCTGTTCGGTCGCGGGATCGAAGGGATCGCCTACCTTGCGAGCGTTATTCAGCGCGACCAGCTTATCGACCAGCTTGTCGTGGACTTTTTCTTGCACGAACACCCGGCTGCCGGCGCAGCAGCATTGGCCTTGGTTCAGATACAGGCCGACGTGCGTGCCTTGGGCGGCCGCGTCAAGATCGGCGTCGGCGAAAATGATGTTGGGGCTCTTGCCGCCCAACTCGAAGGTCAGCCGCTTCAGGGTCTGGCTGGCATCGCGCATGATGATCTGCGCGGTCTTGTATTCGCCCGTGAACGCCACTTTGTCGACGCCGGGATGTTTGACAATCGAGGCTCCCGCCGTGGGACCATAGCCGGGGACAACATTGATCACGCCGTCGGGAATGCCGGCCTTCTGGGCCAACCGGGCCAGGCGCAGACAGCTCAGCGGCGTCTGCTCGGCCGGCTTCATCACGATCGTGCAGCCGGCGGCCAGCGCCGGGCCCCATTTCCAGGCCGCCATCAACATCGGGAAGTTCCAGGGAATAATCTGGCCCGCCACACCCACCGGCTCGCGGCGCGTGTAGCAAAAGTAATTCCCGCGAACGGGAATCGTTTGGCCATGAATCTTGTCGGCGTAGCCGGCGTAATAGCGCAGGCAGTCGATCGTCAGCGGCACGTCGCCGAATTTGGATTCGCGGATCGGCTTGCCGTTATCGAGCGTTTCGAGTTGGGCCAGGTCTTCGGCTTCTTCCTCGATCAGATCGGCTAGCTTATGCATCAGCCGGCCGCGTTCGCGGGCATCCATTTTCGACCAGGGGCCCTGTTCGAAGGCATTGCGGGCGGCTTCGACGGCCAGGTCGACATCCGCCGCGTCGCCCTCGGCGACCTGCGCGATCACCTCTTCGGTCGCCGGGTTGATGGTCTCGAACGTTTTTCCGCTGACGGAGGGGACCCATTGGCCGCCGATGAAGCATTGCGTTTGCCGGATCTGCGGCGTGCGAGCCGTTTTTGTCATGGTGGCCATATAAACCTCCTTGGGAAAAGAATCAGTTGTGACGCGTGAAACCCTCGGGCGAAGTGCGCACCAGGGGCGGCAAAAGCCCCTGATCCAAAAAGCATTTTAAGCCGGCGGTTGAGCTCGCGGCAAGTGAGCGATCGCTGCCACAGTGCCGGCCGCGATGGTCGAGCTCGTCGAGTGGGCGGACTGCCAATATGCCCCGCACTCGTGAGCGGTGTCCCAGGCATGATCGAGCGGCGGCAATCTGCTAGACTGGTGCCCAATCCTGATTTCTCATTCACAATCGATGACACACCCGTGTGGAGGCGGTAGTGCGACCGCAGAGCAAAATTGCGCCGGATTGGTGGGATTACACGACCTTGGATCGCGAAATCCTGGACGATGCCGCCCAGCTATCGTCCGACGATTTGTTGGGAATGGCCCGCGACGGTTTCGCGGTGAAGTTCTATGACACGATCGAGGACTTTTATCTGGCCGAGGCGCTCGAGTACATCACGTCATGGCGGCAGGCCACGGCCGATCGTCCGGCGGGCATTTGCGGCCCGATCGGTCCCACGGAGCAGTTGCCGCTGGTGGCCCGGCTGGTGAACGAATTGAATCTGAATTTGCGGCACTGTCATTTTTGGGGCATGGACGAATGGGCCATCGACGGCCGCGAAGCGCCCGAAGATTTCCCGCTCAGCTTCGCCCGGGCCGATAAGGAGCTGTGCTTTAATCGCATTCGTCACGAGCTGCGCATGCCCGAAAGCCAGATCCATTTCCCAGGAGTCCCGTCCGATGCGTACAGCCGCAGCTTTGATCGGGCTCGCTGTTTGGTGATGCAGGGCGGGCAGGGAGAGGTGAAACATTGGGCCTTCAACGACCCGCCGCGGCGCACGGGGGCGTACAAAGATAGTCCGCCGTCACCGGCCGAGTATCGAAAGCTCGGCACGCGGCTGGTCGAACTGCATCCGATGACAATCATTCAAAACGCGCGCACTTCGGGTGGCGGAGTGGTCACGAACATTCCGACCCAAGCCATTAGCGTCGGGCCCGTCGAAACTTGGAAGGCGGACAAAGTTTCGATCTGGCATGCCGGCGCACACGACAATCCCTTTGGCCTGCGGCTGACGACGCTGATGATCTCGAAGCGAATTCCCGATAGCGCGGTGCCGATGTCGCTGTTGGCCGATCATCCCAACGTGCAATTCAACTTTTTACGCGCTGGCATCGGTAGTTGTGGCGCCGAAATGCATTAATCCATTCAATGAGTCTCCGGAATTGATGCGATGAATCCCTCGAAGAAACGCGCGTTTGCCGTGGCCGCCCATCCCGACGACATCGAATTCGTGATGGCCGGCACGCTGATTCTGCTGCGCAACGCGGGCTACGAAATCCACACTATGAACCTGGCCAACGGCTGCTGCGGTTCGACCGAGCACAATGCGACCGAGACGGCGCGGATCCGCGAAAGAGAAGCCCTGGCGGCGGCCGACAGCATTGGCGCCGAGTTTCATCCCAGCCTGGTGAATGACCTGGAAATCTTTTACAACCACGAGACTCTCGCCCGGCTTTCGGCCGTGATGCGCGAAGTGGCTCCCGAGATTCTCTTGGTCCATGCGCCCAGCGATTACATGGAAGACCACATGAACGCTTGCCGGCTGGCGATCACGGCGGCTTTTGCGCGCGGCATGCCGAATTACTCCACGCAACCGTCGCGGCCGCCGGCCGAACAGCCGGTGACGATTTATCACGCTCAACCGCACGGCAATCGCGATCCGCTGGGCCAGCTCGTGCGGCCGGCGCTGTTCGTCGACATCGGCAGCGTGATGGCCGAGAAGACAGCCATGCTGGCCTGTCATAAGAGTCAACAGCAGTGGCTGGATACGAGCCAAGGTTTGAACTCGTACTTGGAGACGATGAAGGATTTGATGCGCGAGGTGGGCCGGATGTCGGGCCGCTATGAATTTGCCGAAGGCTGGCGGCGTCACAATCATTTGGGACTTTGTGCCGCCCAGGACAACCCGCTGCGGCAGTCGTTGGAGAATTACGTGCAGGTCGCTCCTTGATCTTCGCAGCCGTCGGCTCTCCGGGCGGCGCGTGCGCAGCTTGACACTGTCCCCGGCCGGACTATCATAACAGCCTTGAAGGAGCGTTGGTTTCCACGGCGGCCGTCCGCTGCTAGCGAGTCTTGCGCGCGGCTGTTCTGGTGACGCACGATGCCAGTTCGATCAGCATCACGATTCAGCCCTGCGCCACGGGCGACGTTTTGAAAGAATGCGCGCCCGAGACGTCCGGTTGCGAATTGCAAGAGGAGTTCGTTTGATGGCCGTACACCGGCGCTTGCAACTTTCCCAAGTCGGCGAAGTGTGCGTGGTCCGCTTCGTCGACCGCAAGATTCTCGACGAAGCCAATATCCAGGAACTGGGACAGGAATTGTTCCAGTTAATCGAGGACGAGGATCGGAAGAATCTGCTGCTCAATTTTTCCTCGGTCGAGTTTCTGTCGAGCGCGGCGCTGGGCAAACTCATTACGTTGGACAAAAAAGTCAAAGCGCACGGGGGAAAACTGAAGCTGAGCAACATTCGGCCTGAAATCTACGAGGTCTTTGCGATCACCAAGCTGAATAAGCTGTTCGACATCAAAGATGACGAGGCCGATGCGCTGGCCAGTTTTTAATGTCTTGTCGGCAGCCGGCGTCAACAGGTCGGTCGTCAGTCAAGTGTCCCCGTCCAACTGCCCAACATCTCGGGATCAAGTCGCCAGACTTTCAACAACAGTGCAATGGTGTTTGCACGAGAGCAGCCGTCAATTCCGACGGTTGCCTCGATGAGAATGTGGTAAGCCATGTCAAAAGATTCCCGCACTTGGACTATCGAGCGCGCGATTCCGAGTGAGCGGGGCGCCGGGCGCCGGGTCCTGGAGGAGTTGTTGAATCGGTTCGAAACCGAGAATTGGACTCCCCGCGATCTGTTTGGAATCCGGCTGGCACTGGAAGAAGCGATCGTCAATGCCATCATGCATGGCAATCGCTTGGACCGATCCAAACAGGTTCATGTCGTTTGTAAATCGTCGGCCGAAAAGGTCTGGATCAAAATCAGCGACGAAGGGTCGGGCTTCAATCCGGCCGACGTGCCCGACTGCACCGATCCAGATCGCCTGGCCGTCCCCAGCGGACGCGGCATCATGCTGATGCGCAACTACATGACCCGCGTCGAATATAACCTCGCCGGCAATGTCGTGGTGATGGAAAAGTCGCGGCCCGCTGGCAGCTAGCAACGATTTTCAGCGGGCCCGATATCACCGCTCCAGTGATCGGCATTGACCCGAACATGGGGTTTTCGTAGTTTCGGACCGTTTTGCGGCTTGGTTTTGGCCTCTCGATGCCAAGATACACGCCGCGTGGCTGATTGCCCATGCCACGAAAAGGTCCCAGCCAGGCAGGAAGCCCTTTGGCTTCGAAAACTTTAGCGCTCTTTCCGCAGGAGTTGGTCCATGGACTGGATTTCTCTGCGGGTCTGCCGGTCCAACGGCATGCCAGGCCTCGCGTTGCTGCTCTGTTTTTCCGCACAGTTACTGCGGGCGGATCCGCCGGAAAAGCAGGAAATCCGCGTGGCCCGGCTGATTCGCCAGTTGGGTGCCGCCGACTGTTCCCGACGTCAGCAAGCCGACGAACAATTGGCCCGGCTTGGCCCAAGCACTAGAGCCCCGTTGGAAGAGGCCGTCTCGGACGAAGACCTGGAAGTGCGACTGCGCGTCAAACGGCTGCTCGATCGAATCAAGCTGGAGGATCTTTGGTCCGCCGCGACCGTGCAGGTTCAGGTCCGCGGCGAGCCGGCTTCCAAAATCCTGGCCTCGCTCGCGGCCCAATCGGGCAATCGCATCCACGTCGGCGACCCCTACGGCAATTTTTCCGAGGCCAAGCTCAACCTGAACTACTCGGCGCTGAATTATTGGCAAGCCGTCGATGACGTCTGCGCCAAAACCGGCAACCGGATCCGGCCACATTACGACATGCACACGCCGGGCGTGGTCGTCAGTGCCGGCGCACCGGGCAACTTTCCACGGGCTTACGGCGGCCCGGTGCGGGCTCAAATCGTTGGCGCCACGCGAGTCTTTATCGAAGCACTCAATTACGAAGAGCAAAAGGCGGAGCTCACGCACAGCTTTCAAATCAGCTTGCAGTTCATGTGGGAAGACCGTTTCCACATCGTCGGCTACGCCGCCCAACCCGAACTGGTCGAGGCGGTGACCGACAACAAGATCGTGATTTCCAGCGCTCAACCCACCGGCGGCGGATGGAATGCCACCAGCCGCGGCCTGCGGCAGGTGACGGCCAGCCTGAAGCTGAACCCCGTGCCCGTCTCCGCCAAGGCGTTCGAAGTTTTCAAAATCAAATGGGGATTAATCGCCGTGGGCGAGCCCGCGACGCTCGACATTCCGCGGATCGAGCCGGAGAAGCAGTACTGCCAGGACGATTTGGCGGTGAAAATCGAGGCCATCGAAAAGCAACCGGCGGCGAAATATATCGTATCGCTCAGCGTGCTGCGCGACCTGGCGATGCCCGATCCGCAGGAGGTCGTATTTCAGGAATACGAGGCCGATCTCACCGACGGCCAAGGCCGCGCCTTTCGCCTGCAAAGCCAGACGCACGCCCTGACCGACCACGGCGTGCAGCTCAAACTCGCTTTCAGCGGCGAATCGGCCGACAGCGAACCGAAATCGCTGAAGCTGCACTACCCACGCTTGCGCGCGCGGCGCTCGGCCGACAGCGAACCGAAATCGCTGAAGCTGCACTACCCACGCTTGCGCGCGCGGCGCGATGTGGAATTGGTATTCCGCGACGTGCCGCTGCCGGTCGGCAAGCCGGAGTAGCGCCGCTCGCGCGGGGTTTCTGCTGGACCGGCGGGCGTTAGGATGCCCCAAGTCGCACCATCTGGCCGAGCTCGCTCAGTCGCAAACGGCGAGGCGAACGGGCTAGCGAACTTTTTTGGCTGGGTTGGACGTCTGGCCGATATCGCTACTCGTCGTTGGTGCCTGGGTTTAGAGCTCGTATTGCGGTCCATCGAGCGGTCGCCGTGACCCAGCCCGTGTAACAATCCTTTCCATTTCCCGCTGGTTGGGATAGAGCGGACGTGCGTCCGCCCGAGATAAGTTCCGTAAGCTCCCCCCGTGGGAAAGGATTGGTGTGCTATGAATCGTATTGTAACTCTTGCCATGGTAACGGTTTTCGGTCTGTCGGCCGTGCCATCGGCGTCGGCCCATTCGGGTGGCTCAAGCGGCCAGGGCAGCCAGCATTCGAATACAAATCGTTACCGCAGTGATCACTACGGCAAGGATCATTGCAAAAACGACGCCCCGCCGAAGTACAT
>JACQFF010000223.1 GCA_016200205.1 Planctomycetia bacterium | reverse complement strand
GCCAATAATCGTTGGTGACTGGCGACAATCAGCGGCGTCGCTCGCGACGATTTCATAGCGCGTAACATTTCAGCCTCCTTTTGAAAAGTACCTCTGAGTCTGCCCAATGCATTGCCACGCCCGACTGGCTTGCTGTTCATTCCACAACGCTACTTTTGGCTCGCGCGATAGGCGTTCAGGGTCGCGTGCGCTTGGCCCTGATGGTGCGATTCGTGCCAGCTCAGGATGTGCAACACGTCGAGAAACGTCAGTTTGCGCTCGGCCAAGGGCGGCGGGATTTCACCCAGCCTCTCGTCACTGTACGTGGCCAAGGTTTCCAGCAGCCGCTTTCTGGATTCGCTCAGAATCTGGCGAATCGTGGCGGTCGAGGGTGCGTCGTCGTCGGGCGTGCTGCCGCCGCGAAAGCGGGGCCAAAGCTCGGTCCATTTGGCCGGCTTCTGGGGCGCCAATCGTTCGGTGGCGAAAATCTCTTCCGTGATCCCGATATGCAGGATTTGCCAGCCGATGTGCGCCCGGCCGAGATTCGGCCGCCATGCCAGCACGGCTTGCGGGCCGGGAAGCTTGTCGATCTCGTCCAGCGTGGCGAGCGTGCGTGCCCGATTGAACTCGAAACTTTTGGTCATAACTTGGATAGTGCTCATGGTATTTGGCCTTTCCAGAATGAACTTAAGTGGTCCTGTATCTTAAAGCCCTCGAGTTGGACTGGCTAGAAGCTGTTTCGAACCCTCTCCCTTTGAGAGTGGGTCGGGTCAGGGTCGCGTTTTCTCCGCGATTGCCCGCACGTGCGGACCTCTCCCAGCGGAAGAGGGAGAAGCTGAGAAACACTTCGCAGAGTTGGCTCGCGGTTGGTAGAGCCCCCTCGCCCCTGGAAGGGCGACGGCAGCAAGGCTATGCTGGCCTGAGACCATGACAACTTTCCCAGGTTTCCCATGCGGATTCTGACGATGAGACCTTCATTGTCTTTGCTCTTCACGCTGTTGGTTTTCGCCCTGCCCGTTACGGCCGCCGAGCCGGGGTTCGAGTCGCTGTTCGACGGCAAAGCCCTCGATGGCTGGGAAGGCAATTCCAATATCTTTCGGGTGCAAGACGGGGCCATTGTCGGCGGGACGCTCGCGGAGCCAATTGCTCGCAACGAGTTTCTGTGCACCTGGCAGGAATTCAATGACTTCGAATTGCGGCTGAAATTCAAAGTCTTGGGCGAAGGCGCCAACGCCGGCGTCCAGATTCGCAGCCGGCGGATTCCCAATCACCACGAAGTCAAAGGCTATCAGGCCGACTTGGGCGACGGTTGGTGGGGCTCGCTGTATGACGAATCGCGGCGGAACAAAATCCTGGCCGCGGCCGATCCGGCCACGGTAAAGCAGGTCCTCAAGCGAGGCGATTGGAACGACTACACGATTCGCTGCCAGGGGCGGCGCATTCAGTTGTCGATCAACGGCCAACAAACGGTGGATTACACGGAAGGGGACGAGGGGATCGAGCAAACCGGCCTGATCGGACTGCAAATCCACGGCGGCAAGCCCAGCGAAGCCTGGTACAAAGACATCCGCATCAAAAAACTTTGAGGTAGTGGTTCGTGGCTGGTGGTTCGTAGCAGGCCGCTGTCGTGTTCGACTCAGCCAGCAACTACCAACCACTTGCCACGAACCACGAACCACTATTCACAATGCAGCCTCGATTCTTTTACTTCGACCTGGGCAACGTGGTGCTCAATTTCGACCATCGGCTGGCCGCACGGCAAATGGGTGAAGTGGCTGGCGTGGCTGCCGAAAAAGTCTGGGAGATCGTGTTTGCCGGCGATTTGGAGCTGCGTTACGAGGCCGGCGAGATCGGTGATCGCGAGTTTTACGAAATCTTTTGCCGCCAGGCCGGCACTCGACCCGATTTCGAGGCTTTGCTGCTGGCCGGCAGCGCCATCTTCACCCCCAACACGTCGATCTTTCCGGTCGTGGCGGCCTTAAACGCCGCCGGGTATCGGCTGGGAATCTTGTCCAACACGTGTCCGGGCCATTGGGCCTATTGTACCGATGGCCGCTATGGGCTGATGAACCAATCGTTTGAAGTGTTTGCCTTGAGCTATGAACTTGGGGCCTGCAAGCCGTCGGCCAAAATTTTTCAAGCGGCGGCGAAACTGGCCGGCGTGGCGCCCACGGAAATCTTCTTCGTCGACGACATCGCCAGAAATGTCGAGGGAGCTCGCGCGGTCGGTTTTGACGCCGTGCAATACACCACCACGCAAGCCCTGGTCGCCGATTTGCGCGAGCGAGGACTCGAATTCAACTACTGAACAAAGGGGACGGGAGTCAATGATTGGGAGAAACAATGACTCCCGGCCGGGTGGCCCCAGGGCGGTTGCCCGCCCGGGGCTCCCACAGATCCTAAGGGAACGACGAAGGCGCCGACGACGCAAAACTTTCGAGGCTCAATGGCATGGCCTCCGGGCTGGCTACCTACGTATCATGACGCCGGTTGCCCGACGACAAGCAAGGCTCGCTTCCCGGTGCTCGCTCAAGCTCTCCTGGAAGGGCTTCCACCCGCAGGGCTCCGCTGAAAGGTTTCGAGCTCAGCTCATGTTCGCCTTCGGCATTTGCTTTGATTTGGCGGGGTTTTGCGGCTGGGACCGTGCCGATTGGCCCGATTTTGCGCCGTTGCGGTGGAATTTTACCGCGCTTCGCCTATCTTGAGAGTTTAGAGCCCGCGCGGGCTTTACCTATCTCGCTTCAGTTCCCGCAGCCATTCGAAGAACCGCATGGCGACCACGGCCCAACAAGCGTTTCAGACCGCTCTTGCGCATCATCAGGCCGGGCAATTGCGCGAAGCCGAGGCCATTTACCGCCAGATCCTCGGTGTGGACCCCGACCATGCCGATTCGGTGCACCTGCTGGGCGTCGTGGCACTCCAGGTGAACCAGCACGAGGTCGCCATCGAGTACATCAGCCGGGCGATCAAGCTGCAGGGCAATCAGCCGATCTATCATTCCAATCTGGGCGAGGCTTATCGAGGGCTGGGAAAGCTGGCGGAGGCCGCCGAGTGTTACCGGCAGGCCTTGAGTATCGACCCCAGCTTTTCGCACGCGCACAACAACTTGGGCAACGTGCTCAAATCGTTGGGCCAGACCGCCGACGCCATTGCCGCTTATGAGCGGGCCATCCGTTTACAACCGGACTACGCCGAACCTCACAACAATCTGGCCACCATCCTGCAAGAGCAGGGCGATCTGGCCGGCGCCATCGCCCATTATCGCCAGGCGGTGGCTCTCAATCCGCGTTACGCGGGAGCCTACAAAAATCTGGGGACGGCGTTAAGAATTCAGGGCAGCCTAGCCGAGGCCCTCGAATGTTGCCAGCAAGCATTGCGACTGGATCCGCAGGACAGCGAAACGCACTATAACATTGCGATCATATTGAACGAGCGGAACGAGACTTCCGCAGCTGCCGCGGCATATCTGGAAGCACTCCGTCTGAAACCCGATTACACCGAAGCACTGGTCCACTACGGCCGCTTGCTTCAAAGCCGGGGACAATTGGACGACGCATTCGGGTACTACGACCGCGCCGTGCGGTCGAACCCCAATTTTGGCATGGCGCATTTTCATCGGGCGAATATCTATCGAATCAAGCGCATGGCTTCCGAGGCGAGCGCCGGCTACGAGGAGGCGTTGCGGCTGCAGCCGAATTATCCCGAAGCGTACAACAATCTGGCGGTGTTGTTCAACACCGCGTGTAAACCCGATATGGCGGTCGAGTGCTGCCAAAGGGGTCTTGCGCTGAACCCGAAGTCCTCTGAACTGCATGACAACATGGCATCCGCGGTCCAGGCCCAAGGGCGCGCGGAGGAGGCGATCGCCTGGTTTCGCAAAGCCGTCGAACTGCAATCGCGTAGGGCGCCGAAGTCCGCGGCCCACAGCAACCTGCTGTACGGATTGAATTTCGTTCCGGGTATCGATCCGGTGACGTTGTTCGCGGAGCATCGGGCATGGGCGCAAGAATATGCCGACCCGCTCACCGCGCTCGGATCGCCGCACCCGAACGACCGCACGCCCGATCGCAGGCTGCGAGTGGGCTACGTCTCGCCGCACTTCCGTGGGCACGCGGTCAACTTTTTCATCGAGCCGATGCTCGGGGCGCACGATCACACGCAGTTCGAAATCTTTTGCTACTCGGGCAATCCTTTCGACGACGCAGTAACCGCGCGATTGAAAGCCGCCGCGGATCACTGGCGCGACATCCGCGACAAGCCCGACGAACTCGTCGCCCAAATGGTGCGTGACGACCGGATCGATATCCTCGTCGACTTAACCGGGCACATTGGCGAAAACCGGCTATTGGTGTTTGCCCGCAAGCCGGCGCCCATTCAAGTAACCTATATCGGCTACCAAAATACCACCGGCATGACGGCCATGGACTATCGTCTTACCGACGAGCGGACCGATCCACTCGGCCTCTCCGATCCATTCTACACGGAGCAGTTGGTCCGCTTGCCGCGGAGTTTCTTTTGTTATCGGCCGCCGGACGAAGCGCCGCCGATTACGCCACTTCGGGCCAGTGCCGCGGGCTATGTAACGTTCGGTTCGTTCAACAATTTTGCCAAAGTCTCGCCGCCGACAATTGCCGCCTGGCTGCAAATCTTGGCGGCCGTGCCCAAATCGCGGCTGATGGTACTGGCCAATTGCGGAGGCTATGTGGAGCGGCACCTGTATGAGTTGGCCCAACAGCACCGGATCGATCGCGAGCGGATCGAGATATGCGACAAGCGACCGACGGCCGAATACTTTCGGCTTCTCGAGCGGGCCGACATTGCGCTCGATCCATTTCCATTCACGGGCCATACCACTACATGTGACTCGATCTGGATGGGCGTGCCGGTCGTGATGCTCGAGGGCAACACCTACGCCTCGCGCTTTGGCGGCAGCGTGCTTGCCAATGTGGGCCTGGAGCACCTGATCACCCGTTGCGTCGAGCAGTACGTCGAGGTGGCGGTCGAACTGGCCGCGGACATGGACAATGTGGCCCAGATGCGCGCCGAACTGCGGCCCCGCATGGCTGGCTCGGCGTTATTGGACTTCGCCGGGTTTACACGAAACGTCGAACACGCCTACCGACAGATGTGGCTCACGTGGTGCGATTCGAGCGAGAATAGAGGTTGAAGCGTGGCCAGCATTGCTGAACTTTTGCAAGCCGGATTGAACTTCCACGCTTCCGGCAATTTGCAGCAAGCCGAGCAGAGCTACCGCCAGGTTCTCGAGGCCGATTCTCGCAACGCCGATGCCATGCACCTGCTGGGCTTGATTGCCCTGCAGGTGGAAAATCACCCAATGGCCATTGAGTACCTCACTGCCGCCATCCGTGTCGATGGAGGGCAAGCTGTTTTTCATGCCCACTTGGGCGAGGCCTACCGAAAATTGGGGCAACTGGATCAGGCGATTGCGTGCTATCGGCAAGCGCTGCGGATCAAGCCCGATGATCCGCAGTCATATAACAACTTGGGCACCTTGTTGCATGCGCAAGCCAAGCAGGCCGAGGCACAGGCGAGTCACGCGGGGGCGTCTGCCGTGGCCGGCCAATCGGCCGCCCAGCAGCAATACTCCGACGCTGCCGCCGCCTACCGGGAAGCATTGCGACTCAATCCGGACTACGCCGAAGCGCTCATTAACCACGGCCTCTTGATCCAAGCCCAGGGACAGTTGGACGAGGCTCTGGCGTGTTTCGAGCGGGCCGCGCAATTAAAGCCTAATTTGGCTATCGCGCATACCAGTCGGGCGAATGTTTATCGAGCGAAACGGATGCCCCGCGAAGCGATCGCAAGCTACCAGGCGGCGCTCGGGCTAAAGCCGAACTATCCCGACGCGTACAACAATCTGGCGTCGTTGTTCAACGAAATCGACCAGCCGGATCTGGCTGTCGCGCACTGCCAAAAAGGTCTCGAACTGGACCCGAATTCCGCGTCCTTGCACGGCAATCTGGCCATCGCGCTGCAGGCTCAAGGCCGCTCTGACGAGGCAATTGTCAGCTACCGCAAATCGGTCGAGTTGCAACCTGACGATGCGAAAGGGCACAGCCATCTGATCTATAATTTGAATTTCCAGCCGGCTTACGACGCCCCCAGTTTGTTCGCCGAACACCTGGCGTGGGCAAAGCGGCACGCCGAACCGTTGACGGCGCTGGCGCCGCCACACGCGAACGAGCGCGCGCCCGACCGCCGGCTGCGCGTGGGATATGTCTCGGCCCATTTCCGCCGCCACGCGGTGCACTTCTTCACCGAACCGATTCTCGCGGCGCACGATCACGAACAATTCGAGATTTTTTGCTACTCAGCGGTCCTCGCCAGCGACGAGGTGACGGCTCGATTCAAAGCAGTGGCGGATCACTGGCGAGACGTGGGCTACGACACCGACGAACAGATCGCGCAGAGAGTGCGCGAGGACCGCATCGATATCCTGGTCGATCTGGCCGGCCACATCGGCCAAAACCGGCTGTTGGTTTTTGCCCGCAAACCGGCGCCGATCCAGGTGACCTATCTCGGCTACCAAAACACGACCGGGATGACGGCCATGGATTATCGGATCACCGACGAGCGGGCCGATCCGCCCGGCTTGACGGAAGCGTTTTATACGGAGCAGTTGGTTCGGCTGCCGCGAAGTTTTTTCTGTTATCAACCGCCTGGCGATGCGCCGCCGGTTACGCCTTTGCCGGCACGCGAGGCTGGCTATGTGACGTTCGGCTCGTTCAACGCCTTCGCCAAAATCTCGCCGCGGGTCATCGCCGCCTGGTGGCAAATCCTGGCGCGCGTGCCGCGCTCGCGGCTCTTGGTGCTGGCCTATCGCGGAGGTTACCTGGAACGACACCTGCACGAGTCGGCGGAGCAGCGCGGAATCGACCCAAAGCGCGTCGAATTGTGCAATCGAGTGCCGACCGCCGAATATTTGCGGTTGGTCTCTCAGGCCGATATTGCGCTCGATTCGTTTCCGTTCAATGGGCACACCACCACCTGCGATTCGATCTGGATGGGCGTGCCGGTGGTGGTCCTCGAAGGCAATACTTATGCCTCGCGCTTCGGGGGCAGCGTGCTGGCCAATGTGGGCCTGGGGCACCTGATCACTCGCACAGTCGAGCAATACGTCGACGCGGCGGCGGAACTGGCGGCGAACATCGACCGCTTGGCCGACTTGCGTCGCGAACTACGGCCTAGCATGGCCGACTCCGCGCTGTTGGATTCATGGGGCTTTACCCGCCACCTGGAACGAGTCTATCGCCAGATGTGGCTCAAGTGGTGCGGATCAAGTACAAAGAAAAATGGCTGAGAATGTGATTCCCCCCACCCCGTGCGAGTTTGTTCGAGGCGGGTGGACGAATTCGTTACAATCAACCTTTTTGAGCAACCAGCCTCGTGTGTGCTTCTGGAGCGGCAGATCTGACCGCCAAACGGTCGCCGCGGGGTGACCCCAGTTAGCTTCGCAACATCGATTTTCAGTTATGGCAAGCATTGCCGAGGTTTTTCAAGCCGGACGGGATTTCCACAACTCGGGAAATTTGCAGCAAGCCGAGCAGAATTACCGCCAGGTTCTCCAGGCCGATCCACGCCACGCCGATGCCATGCACTCGCTGGGCCTGCTTGCCTATCAGGTGGGAAAGCATCAAGCGGCCATTCAATTGATCAGTTCCGCGATCCGCGTAAACGGCAGCCAAGCCGCGTATCACGCCGACCTGGCGGAAGTCTACCGAGGCCTAGGTCAATTGGACGACGCCGCCCGCAGCTACCGACAAGCGCTGCGGATCATGCCCGACTATGCCGAGGCGCATCACAATTTGGGCACTGTGTTTCGGGCTCAAGGCAAGCTCGCCGAGGCCGCCGATTGTCATCGCGAAGCCCTGCGGATCAAGCCCGATCTGATCGAATCACAAGTCGCTCTCGGTTTTGCTTTGCGTTCCGCGGGGCAAATCGCCGATGCCACGGCGTGCTTTGAGACGGCCGTGCAGGCGCGACCCGATTCGGCCTTGGCGCATTGCGCTTTGGGGTTCAACCTTCAGGAGCAAGGCAAGCTGGACGCCGCCGTCGTCCAATATCGATTCGCGATTCAATTTGCTCCGCAATTCACCGAGGCGCACTACAACCTGGGCACGGCGTTGGGCGACCAAGGGCGGTTCGAGGAAGCGATCCATGCGTTCAGCGAAGCCGTGCGCCACAGGCCCACGTTCGTCGAAGCGCATGTCAACCTCGCCGGCGCATTCAATTCCGTAGTCAAGCCCGACGAAGCGGCCGCGGCCTGCCGCCGCGCGCTCGAACTAGATCCTCAAAATGCCGCGGCTTTTTCCCAGTTGGCCAACGCCCTGCAATTCCAAGCCGATCTCGATGGCGCGATTGCCGCCAATCGCCGCGCGGTCGAACTGAACCCCCACGATGCCCGCGAGCACAGCAAACTGATTTATACGCTCAATTTTCATCCGAGATACGATCCGCCGGCGCTCTTTGCCGAGCACCGGGCCTGGGCCCAGCGGCACGCCGAACCGCTCACGCTCGCGGCGGCACCGCATGCGAACGATCCGGCCGCGGAGCGGCGGCTGCGGGTGGGTTATCTTTCGCCGCATTTCCATGAACACGCGGTCAGTTTCTTCAGCGAGCCGATTCTGGCGGCCCACGATCACGATCCATTTGAGATCTATTGCTACTCGGACGTGCGCCAGCCCGATGCCGTCACCCGGCGGTTGCAAGCCGCCGCCGACCACTGGCGCGATGTGGCTGGAATGCCGGACGAGGCAATTGGCGCCTTGGTGCGACAAGACAATATCGACATTCTCGTTGACCTGGCCGGACACATCGGCGGAAACCGCCTGCTCGTCTTCGCGCACAAGCCGGCTCCAATTCAAGTGACGTACTTGGGCTACCAAAATACGACCGGCATGTCGGCCATGGATTACCGGCTGACAGATGCTCATGCCGATCCGCCGGGCATGACGGAGGAATACTACAGCGAGCGTCTGCTGCGCCTGCCAGGCAGTTTCTTCTGTTATTTGCCACCGCAAAACTCCCCCGCGGTCAATGAATTGCCCGCTCTGACCGCTGGACACGTCACGTTCGCGTCGCTCAATAGCACGATCAAGATCACGCCCGAGGCCCTGCGGACCTGGGGCAGGGTTTTAGCCACCCTCCCCGATTCCCGGCTGATCGTGCTGGCGTACAGCGGGGGTCGGTTGGAGCGGGATGTGCGGGATGTAATGGCTCAAGAGGGCGTCGATCCGAGGCGGGTGGAAGTGGTCGGCAAACGACCCCGCCGCGAGTATTTGCAGCTTCACCATCAAATCGACATTGCCTTGGACTCTTTTCCGTTCAATGGGCACACCACGACCTGCGACGCCCTGTGGATGGGCGTGCCGTCGATTATGCTGGAAGGAAGCACCTATGCCTCGCGATTCGGCGGCACGGCGCTGGTGAATCTTGGTTTGGAGGAATTGATCGGCCGCACGCACGACGAGTACGTCGAGATTGCCGTGGCCTTGGCCGGCGACCGGCCTCGGCTTGCGCAATTGCGGCGCGAGCTAAGGCCGCGGCTGCAGGCTTCCGCGCTGGTGGATGCCATCGGATTTACCCGCAACCTGGAACAAGTCTATCGGCAGATATGGCGGCAGTGGTGTGAACGAAAGCGCGACTGATTCACGAGGCCGCATAATAGTCCGGCGACCGAACTGGACCTATTGATATCCAGGCTGACCATGGAACGAGTGTACGCAGTCAAACGCCCTGATTTCCAGCGCTTCCGTTGGTCGCGATTGGCCTGTTAGTTGTGTAGAACGGAGAACTCATGTCAAGCATTCCCGAAACACTGCAGGCCGGCCTGGCGGCGCATCGAGCGGGGCGACTGGTGGAAGCCGAATATATGTATCGCCGCGTGATCGAGGCCCATCCTCGTCACGCCGGCGCTTTTCACCTGTTGGGCCTGCTGGCGTATCAGATGGGCAAGTTCGAACTGGCCGTGCAACTGGTGAACGATGCCATCAAGCTGGACGCCTTTTCGGCGATCTTCCCGGCCGACTTGGGCGAAATCTATCGAACGCTCGGCAAGATTCCCGAAGCGATCGCCGCCTATCGACAATCGCTCAAACTCAACCCCGAAGCGCCTGACGCGCAAACCAATCTAGGCACGTTGCTGCAAGCGCAAGGCGAGTTGAGTGAAGCCATCGACTGCTTTCGCGACGCGTTGGAACTCGATCCACAATACGCCGATGCGCGTCGAAACCTGGGCGCTGCCTTGGAGGCCCAGGGCCAATTGATCGAGGCGCAGGCCGCATTCGAAAAATGCGTCAAGCTATCGCCCGACGAGGCGCAATCCTACTTCCTCTTGGGCCATTGCTTGCAGTCGCAAGGAAAACTGTTCGAGTCGATCGCCTGCTATCAAAAGGCGATCCGGCTGAAGCCCGATTTCGCCGAGGCCCATTACCACTGCGGCACGGCGCGGCTGGCCGGCGGCAATTTCGCGGCCGGTTGGCACGAGTACGAATGGGGGCTGCAAGCGCAACTCGTCGAACGCGGTTTTCGGCAGCCGACGTGGAACGGAGCCGATTTGCGAGGGCAGCGGATCTTGATCCATGCCCAGTGCCCTCTGGGCGACACTTTGCAATTCATCCGCTACGTGCCGCTGGTGCAAGAGCGCGGCGGCGACGTGACGATCGAGGTCCAGCCGGCGCTCATTCCGCTCGTCGAGCAATCAGGATTCAAGCAGGTGATTGCCGCTGGAAGCCAGCCGCCCTCTTGCGAGCTGCAAGTATCCCTATTAAGCCTGCCCAGAATCTTTGCCACCACGCTCGATTCGATTCCCGCCCGAGTTCCTTACCTGGCCGCGTCCGCCGATTTGATCCAGCACTGGCGCGACAAGCTCAAGGATCTGGGCGGCTTCAAAGTCGGCATCGTTTGGCAAGACGATCCGGCCGGCGACGCTGACCGATTTCGCTCGATCCCGCTGAAGGAATTCCTTCCGCTGGCGCAAGTGCCGCACGTGCGGTTGATCAGTTTGCAAAAGAAGGACGGTCTCGACCAACTTTCGACCTTGGGCGGCCTGTTTTCGGTCGTCGACTTGTCCCAGCAATTGGACGGCGCCAATGGGGCCTTCATGGACACGGCGGCCGTCATGAAGAATCTGGATTTAGTGATCACTTCCGATACCGCGACCGCCCATTTGGCCGGCGCGCTGGGCGTGCCAGTTTGGATTGCGCTCTCGTTTGCCGCCGACTGGCGCTGGTTGAAAGATCGCGCGGACAGCCCCTGGTATCCGAGCGCGCGGCTGTTCCGCCAAAGCGTGCTGGGCAATTGGGCCGACGTATTCCAGCACCTGGCCGCGGCCTTGGCCGGCCTGGTTGCGAATCATGCCGGCTCGCAGTAGCCCCCGGCGTCGCGCGGCGATAAGGGGCCGAATCGCTAGTCACCGTGAGTTCGCGAGGTTTCATGCCCACCATTCCCGAAGCCATTCAGATCGCGCTGGCCCACCATCAGGCGGGTCGGTTCGAGCAGGCCGAACAGATTTACCGCCAGATCCTCAAGGCCGATCCGCGGCACCCGGGCGCTCTGCATTTGTTGGGGCTGATCGCCTCCCAGGTCGGGAGGCACGAACTCGCCGTGCAGTTGATCAGCCAGGCGATTCGCCAGGACGGGGCCCAAGCGGTGTTTCATGCCAACTTGGGCGAGGCGTATCGGGGATTGGGGCGGCTGGACGAAGCCAAAACGTGTTACCAACAAGCCCTGCGGATCAAGCCCGATCTCGCGGAAGCCAATAACAATCTGGGCACGATCCTCCAAGCGCAGGGGCAACTTGCCGATGCGATTGCTTGCTACTCCCGGGCCATCGCCTCAAAGCCCCGTTATGCCGATGCGCACAACAACCTGGGCACCGCCTACCACGACCTGGGGCAATGGGACGCTGCAGTCGACTCTTATCGGCGAGCCGCCGAATCCGAGCCCCGCTATGCCAAGGCACATTACAACCTGGGTATCGCGCTTGTGGCCCAAGATAAGCTGGACGAAGCTGCCGCCGCGTTTCGAAAGGCGGTCGACGTCGACAGCGGTTATGCCGAAGCTCATTACAGCCTGGCGCTAATCCTGCAGAAACGCGAGCAGTGGCCGGAAGCCAAAGCCGCGTTCCAACAGACATTGCGCATTCGGCCGGCATTTGCCGAGGCCTACAGCAGCCTGGGTGCGGTTTATCAGGCCCAAGGTTGCCTGGCAGACGCGCTTGAGTGTTACCAGCAATCGCTGCGAATCCAGCCCGATTATCCGGAGGCTCACTACAATTGGGGAACGTTGCTGAAGGATCAAAAACGATTTGACGAGGCGTTGGTCAAATACCGGCGAGCGATCGAATTGAAGCCAGGCTTCGCGGAAGCCCATTGCAACATGGGGGCGGCACTACAGGAGATGGGTCGATCGGACGAGGCGGTGGCCGCGTATCAGGAGGCCCTGCGGCTTGAGCCCAATTTTGTGTTGGCCCATAACAATTTGGGAAATGTTTATCAGGCCCAAGGCGAATCCGATCTGGCTCTGGCCTGCTATGAACAGGCCCTGCGCATCGATCCGCGGCATGGCGAAACGCTCAATAACCTTGGTCTGCTGCTGCAAGAGCAGGGGGAGGGCGCCGAGACCGACAACCCTTTGAGCGCGCCGCGCCATCAACAAGGACGATTGGCCAAGGCTCTGGCGTGCTTCGAAAAGAGCTTGCAATTACTGCCCGATTTTCCCGAGGCCCATTACAATCGTGCCCTGATCTACCTCAGCCAAGGCAGATTTCTGCAAGGCTGGCCCGAGTTTGAGTGGCGGCTAAAATGCAAAGGATATCCGGTACGAACATTTTCCCAGCCCGTTTGGGACGGCTCCTCGTTTGTCGGCCGCACCTTGCTCGTGCACGCCGAACAAGGCTTTGGCGACACGCTGCATTTCGCCCGCTACTTGTCGCTCGTCAGACAACGTGGGGGCAAGGTCGTCTTCCTGG
>JACQFF010000222.1 GCA_016200205.1 Planctomycetia bacterium | reverse complement strand
GGGAGCAAAATGGGACTGTCCCCTCCGAGACGGTTCTCGGATAGGCTCTAATCCCTAGCACCCCTCATTAACCACTAAAGAGTCTTCCATGCCGGAGCCGGACCGAACGCTGGGAATTTATTTGCATTTGTCGCGGGCCAGTCATTTGCGCCGGCAGCCGATGATTCGCGACAAGCTGTTGGTGTTGGCCGGAGTGCAGGCCGAGGAGATGGGGCTTGAGCAGATTTCCGCCCTCTGCCGGCACAAAATACTGGCACACAATTCGCGACACCTGGTTGGCCAATGGCCCACGTTCGCCTCAGCATTGCCGGACGAACAGTTTCAATCGTATCTCAAACAGTTGCGCCGCCGCTATTCCGCCGAAAAGACCGAGCACATGCTGCATTCGCTAGGCATCGAATTGGGCCGCGAACGCGACGCTTATTTCAGCGACCTGGAATACGCCGCCGCGCTGCTGGATACCAAACCGGAAGATATACCCGGCATCCTGGCGAACAGCCCCAACCACGCGGACAAGGACCGCGGCGCCGTGGCGGCCGACCGGAGCGATTCGACGGATCGCGATCGGGTCAAGCCGAGCGCCGGTGCCGGCCGCCCGGCCTCGCGATCGCTGCCCAATTTATGGATTGTATGGGTACCGTTCATGGTCGCCGTGTTGGTTTTGATCGTGTTGGCCATTGTTGCGCGAGCGGCACTCGGGTGAACCGCTGGTGATTGGCGGTTGTGCCGGTTGGAGGTCGAAAAGCGGTTGCTCGCAGGGGGCAAATTGCCGCGCGCCGCCGAGACGCCCGGCAAGCTGGGGACGGACCCTGCCGATGAAGACTGAAGAGCCACGCCCCGCATCCGGAGCCGTCGAGGCATGTTCAAGCGGTTGACTTTCCTGCTGGTGATGATGGCCATCGTCGGCCTGCCTTACCTGGCAACTTCGTCGTCCGATTGGTTGAGCTCCTTCGGCTTGGGGTCCTCTTCATCGACGCCAAACGGAAAGTCATTAACGCCGGCCGGCAAAGGGGGCACGCAAACCGCGGCCGCCTTTGCCCACGACGGTCCGACCAAAACCGATCCCTTCGGCAAACCAACCGGGCCGATCGAAGGTTTTAGCGCTCACGATCTGGGCGAAGTTTTGCAGTTCGAGGGCACGCCGTCTTGGGTCATGGCTCGCTGGCCGCGCGTCACTGCCGGACTGGCAGAACTGGACCTGCAAGGCTACCGCGTGCCCCTGGTGACCGGCACGGCCCCCGACGATCTGGCCGGATCCTTGACCTACTACTTCGACAAGAATCAGCGCATCGAGTTCATCAACTTTCATGGCACGACCGGCGATCCGCGCAAGCTGATTGCGCTGGTCACCTCGCGTTACAGCTTCCTGCGACAGCAGACGCAAGACCCCAGCCTGTATTTGTATCAGGTCAAATGGAACGGCAAGCCGTTGAGCGAATTGCGGGTTCGCCCGGCGCGCGTGGTGCGAGCCGATCAGCCGCACGCCCGCTATGAAGTCGACCTCGCGATGAAACGGCCGTAGTCGAGGGGTCCCGTAGCCTTTACTTCTTGTCGCCGGCTAACGCCGCCTCGAGCTTCTCGATTCGCTTTTCGAGTTCGCGAATCCGTGCCTCCAGAGCCGCGGTCGTTGAGTTTTCCGGAGGTTGAACCGTTGGACCCTCGGACGGCTCTGGAAGGGCCGGGCCTAAAGGCGGACGCCCGCGCAATTCCAGTTGGGGACTATCGGACGGCAACGGTGTGGCGGCCAGCGGAATGCGTTTGCGGGTTTCCTGGCCGCGATTCAGATACGTAAGCTCGATCTCCCGGGCGCCCGCGCGACGAACGGCAGTCGCCAGATCTTGCGGAGTGTTGACCGGCTGGCCGTCGACGGCGGTAATCACGGCGCCCAAGGGAACCCCCGCACGATCCGCCGGGGAACCGACCGTCACGGAAACGACCATCGCGCCGTTGGTGTTGGCCAACTCATATTGCCGCCGGGCTCCATCCGTGATCGGCAATGTGCGCACTCCCAAGCGCGGCCCCTGCGCCGCGACTCCGTCAGCCGGCGGGGCGGATGAGGTTGGCAGCTCATCGGGAATCCTCCCAACGGGCCGGTCTTGCGGTCGGCGACCCAGTGTGACCTCGAGCTGGTGGTCTACTCCCTGCCGATTGACGGTAATGCTGATTTTGCCCCCGACGAACTCCTTTTCCAGGGCCCTCCCCATTTCATCCATCGACCGGACCTGCTGTGCGTTAATCGAGGTGACCAAGTCGCCCGTTTCAAGTCCGCCCTTGGCAGCAGGGCCATTGGCGATCACCTCCAAGACGCGAACACCGCCGCCCGGCCGGTCGTCGGCGATTACGCCCAAATAGCCGGGCTCCGCTCGATTGGGATCCGCTCCCACTGGCAGTTGTGGACCGACGGCCTGCTGGCGAAGCTGCTGTTCCACGCGATCCAAAGCGGGCTGCGCGAGCACGTTCGTGACCATTACCAGTCCGCAGATGCCGGCCAGCGCGATTGAAGTGCGTTGCATGGTGACACCTTAAAATTTGCAAATGCCGGTCAGGCCGGTTGTGCCTATGATACCTAAGAGCCTATCCGACAACCGTCTCGGAGAAGGCGATCC
This sequence comes from Planctomycetia bacterium, assembly GCA_016200205.1. Classification (GTDB taxonomy): domain Bacteria; phylum Planctomycetota; class Planctomycetia; order Pirellulales; family PALSA-1355; genus PALSA-1355. The sequence continues at coordinate 4,736 of JACQFF010000222.1, read as the reverse complement.
CCGACGGTTCTCGGATAGCCTTTAAGTGGCTGGTGATTCAGGATAACACGTCGGCGGCATTTTGGGTATTCTGTGGTCCTCGCATGACTCAAAACGTCTCCGATCCTTTGTGCATCCAGAGAGCCTCACCTGGCGACCAGGTCGAAGCGATCACGTTGCTGTTTTCGCACCTTTCCGCCGCTGAATGCGACCGGCAGGTTGCAAAAATCCTGGCGGAATCGGCCGGCAGCCCCCCGGCGGGACTGTGGGTCGCGTATCGGAAGACGCGTTTGGTAGCCGCAGGGCTGGCAAAAGTTCAGCCGGGCAGAACCGCGTTCGTTTCGGTCCCCCGTCTTACTGCGGATGAGACCGCGGAGACCGCGCGCGAACTATTGGCCAGCCTGGTTGCCGATTTGCCCAGGCAGGGCGTGCAACTGGCCCAGACGCTCTTGGAAACCGATCATGGGCCCCAAGCCGACTTGCTGATCGCGTGCGGTTTTCGACATGTGTCCAATCTGCTGTATCTGGTGGGCGTGCAAGGCTCGTTTCCGACATCGCGGCCCAATGATGGGCTCGAATTCACCGGCTATAAAGCCGACGAGCAACAGCGGATGGCGCGGCTCGTTGAGCGGACGTACGGCGGCTCGCTCGATTGCCCCGCAATGGATGGCGTCCGCCGGATCGAGGACGTGCTCGAGGGTTATCGGGCCACCGGATTATTTGATCCGGCCCGATGGATCATCGTGCGTCATCAGGGATCCGACATCGGCTGCCTGCTGTTGACCGACCATCCGCAAAGCGACCAATGGGAATTAGTCTATATGGGGGTGGTCCCGGAAGCGCGCGGTCATGGCTGGGGCGTGGCGATTGCCCGCCATGCGCAGTGGCTCACGCGACAGGCCGAGCGCAAGCGTCTGGTGCTGGCCGTTGACGCGGCCAACGCGCCGGCCCTCGCCGCATACGCGACCGCCGGGTTTGTGGCTTGGGACCATCGCAGTGTGTATTTGCGAATGTTTTGACCGCATGGGCTGAAATCCAACGAGAGATTCCTGCGATCGTGACCTTTTATCGCGAGGTCTCATCTCACGGCGGCGTATGTTTCCGGCCCGGTTCACGCGGCGAGTCGCAAAGAGTGGCGTCTTCACAAGTTGCAGTCACGCGAAAAGACTTCACTGGCATGGAGTGAATCAAAAGCAAACAAATTTTCCACGATGCAATCTCTGATGGAAAAAAATTTCCGACCTGTCGATCAGCCTAACGCTGGGGCATTTCTCGATGATTTGCGTTTTATTATCGATGCAATCTTCAAATTCATCTTGCGAGCGATCTCTGGCCCTTTGACAGCAACGCTAGCACACGTACAATCGGCGTCTCGGGTGACGATGAACAGTCCCAGACAGCGGTGGCTGTCGAAGGCAAGCGCGCCCGCATCTCGGCTGGAGTTGCTGCTGGTTGGCGGCTCACATTTGACATCACGACGGTGTTACGTGCGGCGCTGAGACTGCGCGCTGGGGGTCCGCAGGAAGTGATCAAGGACGATAGGGAGATCGTATCCGCTATTCGTGCCCGACTGGCGGATCGTGTCGGCAAAGACCGGTACGAAGTCTGGTTTGGCGCCGGCACGCAGCTGAGCGTGCGGGGCGAAAAGCTGGTGGTCAGCGTGCCGAATCAGTTTTTCCAAGATTGGTTGCGGTCGCATTTTCGCCGAGAATTGGAAGCCTCCTCGCTCGACGCATTTGGCAAGCCGTTGTCGCTGGAATTTCGGATTTCCGCCACGATGGTTGCTTCGGCGCCGCAAGCGGAAGTGCTTTCTTCCGCGGTCGCGCAACAATTTGAACGAAACATTCAGCGCACGATCGTGGGGATTGCCGCTAGTCAAAGCGCCGCAAGCTCGGAACCCGCGCCCCGGGGGCGTTTCGCCGGCCTCGATACGTTCGTCGTGGGCAACTCGAATTGTCTGGCTCACAAAGCCGCGCAGATGGCGGCCGACCAGCCGGGCACCTATTCGCCCCTTTTGATCCATGGCCCCACGAGCACCGGCAAGACTCACTTGCTGGAAGGCATCTATTCCGCCTTCAAAAAATCACATCCGCGCGAGGGCGCGGTTTATCTTTCGGCTGAACAATTCACCAGCCATTTTCTCGAAGCACTGCACGGCAGCGGCTTGCCGAGCTTTCGTCGAAAATATCGCGGTTTGTCCCTGTTGATCATCGACGACGTGCACTTCTTCGCGGGCAAACGCGCTACGCTGGTCGAATTGTTGCATACGATCGAAACGCTGTTGCGGGCAGGTCGACAGTTGGTGTTTGCCGCCGACCGATCGCCCTCGGCGCTCAAAGCATTGGGATCCGAACTGATCGCGCGGCTTTCCGGAGGCATGACTTGCCGCCTCGAATCGGCCGAGTATCCCACGCGCTTGGGCATCGTGCGGCAACATGCACTTCGCTTGGGTCTGATGGTGCCCCAGGAAGTGGAGGCATACGTCGCCTCGCATTTCACGGAGCAATCGCGTGAATTGGCCGGAGCGATTAAACGACTGCAAGCCACCAGCATGGCCCATGGGCGGCCGATTACGCTGGCGCTGGCCGAAGAGGCGCTTTCCGACTTGATTGATCATCAGGGCCGGGTGGTCAAATTGGCGGATATCGAAAAAGCGGTTTGCGATGTGCTCGGATTGGATCGCGAAAGTCTCCAGTCCAACCGCAAAACCAAGACCATCAGTCATCCGCGCATGCTGGCGATGTGGCTGGCCCGCAAACACACCCGCGCGGCCTTGAGCGAAATCGGCTGCTACTTCGGCCACCGCAGCCACAGTACGGTCATTTCGGCACAAAAGAAGATCGAGTCGTGGATGGCCAAAGGCTGCGCGCTCCAACTGAACGACCGCGCGTGGAGCCTGGAAGAAACCATCCGCCGCGTGGAAGAAAATCTGCGAGCCGGGTGACCGCAGCGGTCCGTTAGACTCGGCCATGCGGTCCGCCCACCGTTCGATAATACGACCGTCGCGCAAGCCCAAGGTAATCGAGCTGGCTGCGCTCTTTCAAACGAACTGAGTCAGCCCGGGCTTGGCGACCGGCGGAACGGGCACCGCGCCCCACTCGTACTTGGCCGGCGTGAGGTCTTCGGTCGAGTTGAGGCACTGGTCCCAGGTCAGCGTTTGGCCGCTGTAGCTGACCATTCGGCCCATGATCGCCAACATCGTGCTACGGGCCATGTACAGCCCATTGTTGAGCGGATTGCCCGAGCGGATGCCCGCGAACAGTTCCTGATGCTCGACTTCATACATGTTCGGCTTGGGTCCGTGATAGCGCCAGGGCTGTGTGCTTTCGATGGCTCCGCGCATCATTTCGGCCGAGCCCTTGTTGCCAATCAAGTGATCTGAAACATCGATGGAACATCCGCCCATCTGGCGACACTGTGCGAACAATTTGGTGCCGTTGGCATATTCATACACGACGGAGAAATGATCGAAGATATTGCCCCATTGTTCTTCGACGCGGACCTGCCGGCCGCCCAGGCCCGTCGCCCGCACCGGCGGTTCGTCGCGCATCGCCCAAGCGGCCTTATCGAGGCTGTGGACGTGTTGTTCGACGTTGAAGTCGCCCGAAAGCCAAGTGAAGTAGAGCCAGTTGCGCAACTGGTATTCCATTTCGCTCCATGACGGGTTGCGGCCATGATGCCAAAGCGTGCCGGTGTTGTAGCTAACCTTCATCGCGAGAATGTCGCCGATCGCGCCGTCATGCACGCGTTTGATCAGTTCCCGCTTGGGAAGATCGTAGCGATAGCATAATCCGGAAACGATCGAGAGGTTCTTTCTTCTTGCTTCTTCCGTCGTGGCGAGTACGGAGCGTACGCCCGGGGCATCGACGGCGACCGGTTTCTCGCAAAACACATGCTTGCCTGCGGCGATGGCGGCCTTCAACTGCGCGGGACGAAAATGGGGCGGGGTCGCCAAAATCACGACGTCGACGTCGGTGGCCAACAGTTTTTCGTAAGCGTCAAATCCCACGAAGCAGTGATCGGGTTCAACCGCAACCCGGTCCGCGGCCGTTTTTTTCAACTGGTTCAAACTTCCCTGCAAGCGATCGTCAAACGCGTCGGCCAGGGCCGTCAACTTGATATTCGAGTCGGCCGCAAAGGCATTGCCCACGGCGCCGGTTCCGCGTCCGCCGCAGCCGATCAAGCCGATTTTCATGGCGTCGCCGCCGGCGGCATGAGCCGAGCGGCTGAGCAAAAGATTCGCTCCCATCGCCCCGCCCACGACAGCCGCGGTCGAATTCTTGAGGAATTCGCGGCGAGAAGGCGGCGCGCTCGTAAGCTCGGTCTGTTTGTCGGCCATGATTGGTTGCCTCGGCTAAAAGTGGCGGAAGAAGTTCGCGGGTTGGACTGGCAAGCGGTTGGGTCTGATTATAACCATCCGACGGCGGCGGAAGAAACGTTCGTCAGTTCGATGCCCTTGGAAAACACCGCATTTCCGCGTCCAAATTTATCACAAAGTGGTACATTTTCCATCCCATCCCATTCCTGACCTGATTCCTGACCGGCCAGAGCGCCACTTCGCCCTGGACCGAGCTTGCCTACGCATGAAGGAACGATTTCAGTAGTGGAGGAAGTAAATCATGCAATCGGCCAGTGGCCAGAAACTTGTGCTGACAAACGCCTGCCAGGTCGGTAAGCTTCATTCCGTAATTAGTTGCTGTCAGTCGAAGTCGTCGAAGAACACATTACTTCGACAATCGTTGGGCTTTAGCCTGCGG
>JACQFF010000221.1 GCA_016200205.1 Planctomycetia bacterium | reverse complement strand
GTGCGGGTTTTCGGGGGATTTGACTGTGCGGCTGGACGAGCGTCGGGTTTTCGCAAACCTTCGCTCGGTCCACTACACACAGAAACCTCGAGAAAGTCGCAAATCGCTGGGATCTTGGTTACAAAAAGTGCGAAAGTCGAACTTAGAGCCTATCCGACAACCGTCTCGGAGAAGGGGACTGTCCCATTTTGCTCCCCGACCATCCTGCGGATGGTGCCCGCCGCAAACGGTTCTCGGATAGGTTCTTAGTCTGGTTCCGACGCGGACAACGGGCAGCCGAACACCAATGTGCCGCGGACGAGCGGAGCGCGTTCTTCCAGCAGCGTACTTAGTGCCGCGCTGCCCGCGTTATCGCCGATGTGGCCGCGCGCGGCGGTAATCCCCCCGGAGAACAGCAACCTGCCGTCGCGATCGAAAAGCAACGTGTATCCGGAGGTCTTCGCCGCAAAACGCCGCGCCTCGACATTGTCTCGGTCGAGCATCACGCTCACGCCGGGAATCGCTTGAGCGGTATAGTACAAATCGCTTTGCGACCATTGCTCGTCGGCGTCCTCGGGCTGGAAGAAAACCACGCGCGCATCGACGCGGCCTTGATTGTGGGCCATCAATGTTGCGAGCTGGGCCAGGCTTGCACGGGTGCACGGGCAACGCGGATGGGCAAACATCACGAGCGTTGGCAATTTCTGGTGCGGCTCGATCGAGGTCGCCGTCGGCCATTGCGATCGCATTTGGCCCACCGGCCCGGGCGTGGCTTCATAGCGCCACAGCAGTTGGAAGCCGCCGAACACGCCGGCCGCCCAGACAAGAAAAGCAGCCCCCAACGCGCAACGCGGTAGACTCCACGTCCATGCAGGAAGCTTGCGCGGGCGCACACTCGCGAGCCCTGAAATATTCATACGCCGGGGAGCCCAGAACAGTCCAATGGGTGACAGTGAGCCTACATCCTCCCACCCTGGTTCAAATCTACCTTGCAGCTTCACAGAGACGCCGGCCATTTTCCTCTTTTCCGCCGATAGGGATGGTGCGGGATTTGCCGCGCCGATGACGATCCGACAAGGTCAGGTGAGCTTCGACAGATCCCGTCTTTCGCGGCTCAAAAGTTTTCTTGCATCCTCCAACTGAAAGGAGTAGGCTAAGCGCCTGCCGCGTGAAATCGCGCCGGAACCGCGTCCGCGGCCATTTCCCATCTCGATCCAGAGGAGGCGTTTCCGATGGTCCAGACCCGTCAGGCCCGCACCGCAGTGGGTTTCGTTCTGATTTTTTTGAGTTCGCTCGCACCGACAGCGGCTCGATGTGACACCAATCCGGATGCGACTCCCTCGGCTCAAGATGCGATAGTCGCGGCGCTCGAAACGAAAGTGTCCTTGGAGTTCAAAGAGACCCCCCTCCAGCAGATCGCAAACGATATTGCAAAAGCGCACAAAATCAACGTCGTGCTCGATGTAAAATCGCTGGCCGAGGCCGGGATCGCTCCCGATACCGCCTTAGGTGTACGTATCGCGGGCGTGACGCTCCGTTCGGCGCTCAATCTGCTATTAAACTCCGTCGATTTGACCTACGTCATCCGGAATGAGGTGTTGTTGATTACGACTACCGACAGGGCGTCGGCCGACCTCACGACCAAAAGCTATAATGTGGCCGACTTGGTAAAACGCGGCGAGGATGCCGACGACGAGAATTGCGACATGGATGTCCTCGAAGACCTGCTGGCCACGACCATTGCGCCGAGTACCTGGGATGAAGTTGGCGGACCGGGCTCGATCAGCGCCTATGGTAACTGCCTAGTCATTTCGCAAACCCGCGAGGTTCACCGGCACATCGACAATTTGTTCGCGGCCTTGCGCACCTTGAAAAATGCGCCCGATCGAGCGATCGACAAACCTGCCTGGGCGATCGATCCGGCGGAACTGGCGGCGGAAAAACAAATCGATGCCGCGCTGGCTAAAAAAACGGAAATAATCGTCGAGAAAATGCCGCTGGGTGATTTCGCCGACATGCTGCGGAGCGAAGAACATCTCAGCGTGCAACTCGACACCAAGGCGCTCGGGGACGCAGGTGTCAGCAGCAACGGTACGAATGTGAGCTTAAGCGTGCATGATATCACGCTCGACGCGGCGTTGGCCCTAGTCCTACAACCACTCGACCTGACGACGATTGTCCGAGATGAAACTTTGTGGATCACCACCACGGATGCCGCCAGCAGCCACTTACAAGTGGCGATATATCCGGTTCGCGATCTGATTGACAAACCAGACGAACAAGATGGTACCTCCCGGAGCATTCTGATGAATACCATCGTTACAACAGTCGCCCGACACACCTGGGATGAGGTCGGCGGACCTGGCGCCATCACTGCTTTCGCTCCGCAGTCCTGCCTCGTCATCCGACAAACACAAGAGACACACGCAAAAATCGGCCGGTGCCTGGCCGATTTGCGCAAAGCACGCAGCGAATTGAATCAAGACCGATAAAACGGCGGAAAACTAAACCTACGGTCTCGAACGCTCCCGGTCAATTCCCGATGTCCTCTTCGGCCTCCGCCGCCAGCATGGGCGCGAAGCCGCGACGCATGGTGTTTTCGGTCACGGTGCGCGGCAGCACGAATTGCAACAGGTAGTCGGGTCCGCCGGCTTTAGTGCCGATGCCCGAGAGCTTGAAACCGCCGAACGGCTGGCGGCCGACCAGCGCTCCGGTAATGCCGCGATTCAAATACAAATTGCCGACCATCAGTTCGCGACGAGCCCGAATCAAATGCTCCGGGCTGCGAGAAAATATCCCGCCGGTCAACGCATAGTCGGTGTCGTTGAAGATATGAATTGCTTCGTCGAGATTGGTCGCGCGGAATACGGTAAGCACCGGGCCAAAAACTTCTTCCCGCGCCAAGCGGCCGTCGGGCGGCACGTCGGTGAAGATATGCGGGCCAACATAAAAGCCTTCGGCCGCCAATGGGCCGGCGTCCATGGCCAGTGCCTCGCGGCCCGTTTGTCGGCCGATTTCGATGTAGCGCCGCACGCGATCAAATGCTTCGGCGTCGATCAGGGCCGAGACGCTGGTCGAGGGATCCTCCGCAGGCCCGATCTGTAAACTGCGTGTGGCTTCGACCAGCCGTCGGAGAAAAGTATCGTACACCGATTCCAGCACGATGACCCGCGAGCAGGCGGAACACTTTTGTCCCTGGTAGCCGAACGCGCTTTTGACGACGCCGGCCACGGCTTCATCCAGATCGGCGTCGTCGTCGATGATGATCGCGTTTTTGCCGCCCATTTCGGCAATCACGTGCTTGACGACTTTCAGTTGGCCCGAGGCCGAGACTTGCGCCGCTTGAGCGTTGATCGCCAACCCCACGGGCCGGGAGCCGGTAAAGGCGATCAGGGCCACGTCGGGATGCTCGGTTAGCGCCGCGCCAACCGTCTCGCCGGGGCCGGGCAGATAATTGAGCACGCCCGGCGGCAAGTTCAGCTCGCGAAAAATCTCCATCAACCTGGCGGCGATCACGCTCGACTGCTCGGCCGGCTTCATCACCACCGTATTGCCGGTAGCCAGGGCGGCGGTGGTCATGCCGGTCAGGATGGCCAGCGGAAAATTCCAGGGAGCGATCACGGCGGCCACGCCGCGCGGCAAATATTCGAAGCGGTTCTCCTCGCCAGCCAAGTCGGCGCCGTGCGGCTCGTTCATTTCGATTGCGGCGGCCGCGTAATACTCGCAAAAATCGACCGCTTCGCAGACATCGGCATCGGCCTCGCGCCAGGGCTTGGCGCATTCGTGAACTTCCCAGGCGGCCAACTCGAATCGCCGCTGTCGCATGATTTCAGCCGCGCGGCGCAAATATTCCGCTCGCCGCGCCGCTCCCAATCCGCTCCAAGCCGGCAGCGCCCGGCTCGCCGCCGCCACGGCCAATTGCGCATGTTCCACCTCGGCAACGGCCACCTGCCCTATCGAGCGCGCTTCGTGCGAAGGGTTTATTGAAGGGCGCCACTCAGCGGTGGCAATCTCTTGGCCGTCGATCACCAGCGGGTAAGTAGCGTTCCACTGCCGCTCGACATCGGCGAGCGCATCGCGCATCGCCTGGCGGTTCGGCTCTTGGCCGAAGTCGGTGGGCGGCTCGTTGACGTATGTGGCCGAAAAATGGTTCGGTACCGTGCGCCGCGCGGCCGCGCGGCCGTCGGCCTTGGTGCGATGATCCAGTGGGTTCATAAGCAGTTTCTCCGCCGAGAGGTGTTCGGAAAAGCTGGCCCGCAAAAAAGATTCGTTCGAAGTGTTTTCCAGCAGCCGTCGCACGAGATACGCCATGCCTGGAATCAGCTCGCCATACGGCATGTAAATTCGCAGTCGATAGCCCAGGTCGACCAAAGCTTGCTTTTCCGCGTCGGCCATGCCGTAGAGCATTTGTAGTTCGACGCCGCTCTGCGGAAGGCCCAAGTGCCGCGCCACGGCCATGCCGTGGGCCAGCGAGCGCAGGTTGTGGCTGCCCAAGGCGGTTCGCAAATGTTCGTAGTTTTGCAGGGCGAAGCGAGTCAGTTGCTCGTAGTTGGCGTCGGTTTCCCATTTGTTCCGAAACACGGGAACTGGCCAGCCGGTGGCTCGGGCAAAGACGGTTTCATAGTCCCAGTACGCCCCTTTGACCAGCCGCACCCAGACCGGCCGGCCGCGGACGCGAGCCCAATTGCGCAGCTTGCGCAAATCGTCGGCCGAGTCTTGCAAGTAACATTGAATGACGATGCCCACGTCGCTCGTGTCGCGGAACTCATCTTCCATCAGGATTTGTCGGAAAATGGCCAGCGTGAGGTCTTTGGTGCGATACGACTCCATGTCGATGTTGATGAAGGCGTGTTGTGCCTGCGCGGTTCGCAGTAGTTTTCGCAAACGCTCGGCGACACGGCGCGTCGTGCCCGGCGGATCGATTGGGTCGAATTGGCTGTCGAGGGCGGAAAGTTTGACCGAGACGTTGACGCGGGGAAGTTCGGCCAGATCACCACGGTCGATTTGCGGCACCTCGGGCCAGGAATTGACTGTTGGGGCGGTCCCGCGAATCAAATCGAGGTAGGCTTGCAGATATTTGTCGGCCTCCGGCTCGCTGATCACCGCCTCGCCCAACACGTCGAGCGTGAAAGCGCGCTTCAATTTGCGTTCGCGCATGGCAGCGGCCAGGACTTCATTCCGGTTGGTGCCGGCGATGAATCGTCGCGCGTGTCCCAGGGCATTCCGCCGGGCTGCGAGCGCCAGGGCCCGGCCAGCGATCGATTTGGGCGTGGCCACCGCCAGCCCCAGCCGCGCCGCCGAAGGCAGATGCTGTCGAACATCGTGAAAATATTCCTGCAAGTGACGCGTGACTGAATCGCTCGTCGCGAGCATCGGCAGCACGTCGATGAAGCGGAACATCTGCACCTTGACCGATTCGTCTTGCATGGCCCAGGCCATGATCCGATCGTCCCACCAGCGTCGATCCAAAACGGTCGGCTGGCCGCGGCCCAGATGATCGAACAGGTAATGCCCGATCTCCTGCGTGGTCCGCTCAATTTGGGTTAGCTGGTGGTCGTTGAATGTGTCGGGCACGGGTGCAGTTTATCGGGTGAAATTTGGCTGCCCGCTCTCGAAGCAGCCTGCGGCGAAATGGACGACAAGCACGAGAAGGCCGCCGGCCAAGCAATTGTATGCCCGTTGACGGTTTTTAGCGAAGCCCGACTTGTTGGGCCGGCGAGACCGGTCGTACCGATAGTACGGCTTGGGTGCCGGGGCCACCGCGGCGAAGCGGAGTTGGCACTGCCGGAGTGATTTCGCCACACAATTGGCCATCCTCGGGCAACCGGGAACATGCTCACGCGAGTGCGAGCATGGCACCCATTTTTGCTTTAGAGCCTATCCGAGAACCGTCGGGGACTGTCCCGATTTTGCGGCGGGCACCATCCGCAGGATGGTCG
>JACQFF010000225.1 GCA_016200205.1 Planctomycetia bacterium | reverse complement strand
GCTCGGCCGGCTGACACGGCGCCGGCGGCGTCCGCGGGCAGCGGGATGTGATTGAGCTTGAGCGTGTTCTCATCCGGCGCGCTCTCGAGATGCTGAACCTGGCGCACCGCGGGCGTTTTGAACCGCGGCTGGAATGATGTCGCCTTTTCGGCCTCGGGGTGGGCGGTCCCCTGGGGCTGCTCCTCGTCTTCCGGGAACGGAACGAGCTTCGTCACCGCTTTTGCCGCGCCCTTGGTCTCGACCACCACGCGGTCGCCCCGGCCGACGTGCTTGATTTCGAGGCGCGGCGATTCTTGGCCGGCCTCTTTCGCCGCAGCCCGTGGGCTCGCCCAACTACCTAATGCGGCGGCCGCCAGCGCGCCAGCGATCCACCGTGTACCGACGCCTATCATCGTGAACCTCCTTGTTCGGGCGAATTGTCCGTCGGATCTTGTTCGATGCGTTGGGGAACTCTATCAGACCGCCTCGGAGAGAGCGGACAGTCTCCCGCGGTTTTGTGCGCGCTGCTATGCGTGTGGCTCCGTCATGCCGCGGGGGTCGAGAGCTTTGGCAAGCACGTCCTTGGGCAGAATCTTTTGCTCTTCGCAGAGCTGTCGAATGGTCTTACCCGTTTTGAACGCCTCTTTGGCCAATGCGGCCGCGCGTTCATAGCCGATGTGCGGATTAAGGCTCGTGACCATCGCCAGGCTCTTTTCCACCGCGGCCTCGCTCGCCTCGCGGTTGGCTTCCATTTCCAATGCGCAAAAGTCGACGAAAGCCCGCGTCACGCTCGCCAACAGCCGGCAACTCTCCAGCGCCGCGTGCCCCATTACGGGCATCATGATGTTCAGCTCGAAATTGCCGCCCATGGCTCCAGACATCGCGACGGTCTGATCGTTGCCGATCACGCGAGCGCACACCTGCATCATACTCTCGCACATCACCGGGTTGACCTTGCCGGGCATGATCGACGAGCCCGGTTGCCGGTCGGGAAGCTTGACTTCATAAAATCCGCAGCGCGGGCCGCTGCCCAGCCAACGAATGTTATTGGCGACGGAAAACAGACTGACCGCAATGGCCCGCAAATCACCACTGCACTCGACCAGGCCGTCGCGATTGGCATTGGCTTCGAAATGGTTGCTGGCTTCGACAAACGCGATACCTGTCTCGCGCGACAGCGATTCGGCCACTTTGGCGCCAAACTGCGGATGAGTGTTGATTCCGGTGCCGACCGCGGTGCCGCCGGCCGGCAATTCGCGGACTGCCTTGATGGCCAATTCGGCGCGATCGATCGACATTGCCAATTGCCGCGCATATCCGCTGAATTCCTGGCCGAGCCGAATGGGCGTGGCGTCGGCCAGATGCGTGCGGCCGATCTTGATAATCTCACCCCACTGGTCGGCCTTTTGGGTCAGCACTTGCCGCAATCGTTCCAGCGCCGGAATGAGCTGCTGCTTGATTGCTTGCGCTACGGCGACGTGAATGGCCGTGGGAAACATGTCGTTGGTGCTCTGCCCCATGTTGACGTGGTCGTTGGGGTGGATCGGCTTTTCGGCGCGAAAGCGATCGCCGGAAAGCAGCTCGATGGCGCGGTTGGCGATTACCTCGTTGGCGTTCATGTTGCTCGAAGTACCCGAGCCGGTCTGAAACACGTCGATGGGAAACTGGTCGTCGAGCTTGCCCTCGGCGACTTCTCGACACGCTTTGAGCAGGGCGTCGACCTGGTCCGAGGTGAGGGGGTTCTTGCCGCTTCCGGTCAGTTTACCCAAATCGCGATTGGCCACCGTGGCGGCGTACTTTACCAGGCCCAGGGCGTGTATCAGCTCTGGAGGCAACGGCCATGAGGAGATGGGAAAATTCTCGCATGCGCGCTGAGTTTGCGCCCCATAGTAGGCTTGCGCTGGCACGCGGACCTCGCCCATCGAATCGCGCTCCATACGAAACTCGGCCATCGTGCATTCCTGGAGAGCCGCGTGCCCGGCGTAGGCGCCCGGCGAAACCGTGCCGGATTCTGTTGGAGGTACCCGGCGAAACTGTGCCGTAGATTGGAGTTTTTCGGCCCTGGTAGAGCCTTTCAACGCTCTTATGATAGCGGTTTGGCCCGTTTTCACAAAGGCCGACCACGCCCGCGGAAATGGCCCGCGCGAGCGGATCGCGGCTCGGAAAACCGGGCACTGGATGGCACCGACGAATTTGTTGTCGGTGTTGTGAAGCAACCAGAGGCGCGTGCGATAGACTTCCCACACCCGGGGTCGCAACCCCAACCCCGCAGCACTCTTGTGCCTTCGGAATCCAGACAACAAGTTGTCTCACGCCAACCCGAGTCGCGGCAAACCTCGGTTGCCGCGGTCCGCTGCGGGACCTAGAATTGGCCAAGTGACGCGTGCGCCGTTTTTCATGGCCCAGTGCGCCAGCAGCTCCCATCATCCAGCTGACGCAGGTTTCTTCGGTCCCGCACCCATATTTCTATGTCTGAGTTGGAAGGCAATCCGGAGTTCAATAAATTATTGGCCGGGCAGCGCCAGATCGACCTGGTGCAATTTATGCTCGAGCTGGCCGCCGATGCCTACCCAGATCTCGATCGAGTCGGGTGCTTGCTCGAAATCGATCGGCTGGGCGTTGCATGCGCCGATCAGTCGTGCTCGCGGGCCAGTGCCCGGCAGCGGTTGACGGCGATCAGCCAAATGCTGTACGGAGTCGAAGGATTTCACGGCAATCGCGACGCTTATTACGAACCGCAGAACAGCTATTTGAACGAGGTGTTGGCACGGCGCTGTGGGCTGCCGATTTCGTTGGGCATTCTGTACATGGCGGTAGCCGTGCGAACCGGCTTGAAGATGTTCGGCGTCAACACGCCGGGGCATTTTGTGGTCGGCTGTTGCTCGGGGGGCGAGGCGCTGTTTGTCGATCCGTTTACCAATGGCGACGTGCTGGACTGCACGGCATGCAAGGGCCGCATCGAGGCCACCTTAGGCAAGAAGGGAGCCGTGGTCGACGAACATTTTCGCGCCGCGGCACCGCTCGATATCGCCGCTCGCGTGCTGCGCAATCTCAAAGCCGCGCATGCGCTGGAGAATCGTTGGCCCGCCGTGCTACGAATTCAACAGCGGCTAACGGCGCTCTTGCCGCAGATTCCCCAGGAGCGGCGAGATTTGGGTCTCGTCTATCTCCGGCTTGCTCAGCCGCACAAGGCGCTGCCGGTGTTGGAACAATATTTGACGGTCTGCGGCCAGGATCAAGCCCTGGCCTTGCAACCGTCGATTTCTGCGGCGCGCCGCATGGTTGCGGAACTGAATTGAATTAGTGTTTAGTGGTTTGCGGTTAGTGTTGAGCACTCAGCTCTTTTCACTCCAGCCTATCGACGCCCAACATCGTCCCAACCACCAATCACGACTCACTGACCACCGACCACTATCCGCTGGCAGGATGCCCATGGCTCATTCCGTGCAATCGGCCGCAAAGGAAAATTCAATCCGCGCGAGGAATTCGCGCGCCAGCGACTTCCTCGGTCGGCGCGTCACGGTGATGGGGCTGGGCCGGCATGGCGGCTCTCTGGCCGCTGCCCGTTATCTGGCAATCCAAGGCGCACAGGTCACGATCAGCGACGTGGCCGATGGCGCCGCGCTGGCCGAATCGCTCGCGCAATTGCAAGACCTGCCGATTGCGGCCGTCAAACTTGGCGGACACGATCTGGTCGACTTCGCGGCAGCGGAATTTGTCGTGGTGAACCCGGCGGTGCGGCCGGAGCATCCCTGTTTGCAGCTCGCCCGCGCGAGCGGAGCCGCGCTGACTTCGGAAATCGAGTTGTTCCTCGACCGCTGTCCGGGAAAAGTCATCGGGATTACCGGCTCCAACGGAAAATCGACGACTTCGTCGATGTTGGCCGAAATCTTGAAAGCGGCGGGCCGGCGGACGTGGTTAGGCGGCAATATCGGCCGCAGTTTGCTCGGCGAGTTGAATCAAATGACCACCGACGATTGGGTGGTGCTGGAATTGAGCAGTTTTCAATTGGCCCATCTGAATGCCTCCCTCCGGCTGCCTCAGTTCGCCGTCGTTACCAATTGTTCGCCCAATCATCTCGATTGGCACGGCAGTTATGCCGCCTATGTCTGGGCGAAACGACGCCTGGTGGCGGAGAGTTCGGCGGCGGCGCTGGTCGTGCTCAACGACCATGATCCGCTGGTCGCCTCTTGGGCGGCGCTGGCTCGCGGCCTGACGCTCGCGAGTTGGCCGCTGGAAAGAATTCCTCCGCTGCCGGTCCCGGGCGTTCACAATCGGCAAAACGCGGCATGTGCGGCCGCCGCGGCCGAGGCGGCCGGAGTCGACCGGGCGACAATTTGCAGGACGCTGGTCAGCTTTCGCGGCCTCGACCATCGTTTGCAGTTCGTGGCCGAAGTTTCCGGCCGGAGGTTCTTCAACGATTCCAAGTCCACTACGCCGCAGGCCACGATGGCGGCGCTCGCCTCGCTCGAGGGGCCAATCTGGTTGTTAGCCGGTGGACATTCCAAAGGCGCCAACTTTGCCGAGCTCGCCGCGGCGATCGTCTCGAGTGCGTGCGGCGCCGGCCTGTTCGGGGCAGCACGCGAAAGTTTGCAGTCATCTCTCCATGCAACCGATGCCGCGTTCAACTCGCTGGCAACGGAGCGACTGGCCGACGCGCTCGAGTGGTGTTGGCGACAATCGAAGGCGGGCGATTCGATTTTGCTTTCGCCGGCGTGCGCGAGCTACGATCAGTTTCGCGACTTCGTCGAGCGCGGCGAAGTGTTTGGTCAACTCGTGCGCGGACTTGGTCGCGGCGCGACAAAATAATTGCCGCGATGCGATATTGTGCGTCGCATGTCTGTCGCATGTCTTGCAACTCGAATGCGAGTAAGTTAAGTTATTAGTGTTGCTGCCGGCTTGCTTGAGCTAGCGGCAACGGGCCTCGAGGTCGACGGCTGTGAGGTTTCCTTGGCGGAAGCCGAAGCGGCGCTGGGAGTCGTCCCTCGAGGTTTTTTTGCGCGATGACCCGATATTGGCCGTCTCGATTTTAGAAAGTTCGGGCTGCCCTCAGCCGGTCTCGCCACGAGTGCGGCGAGAATTCGACAACTGGGCGAGTCTGCTATAATTGCAGTGCGTCCAAAATAGCATCAAGAGTGGTGGATTTTCTGGTGGCCAAGATCAAAGAACCGGTCAACCCGTTTTACATCCTGTTGGCCGTTGTGGGCGTGGCGTTCTTCGTCACGGCCTTCGCCTATGGTGCTATGACGTATCGGGCCCTTCAGCCCGCTGGCGCCCGGCAGATCGGCAATCATGAGCTGTGGAATTTTTTGGATCTCCACGGAGTGCAACTTTTGGGCGTGGAATTAGGCCTTTTGGCCGGAGCGACTTACGGGGCCATGTGGCTGGACGGTTACCGTTTGCGGCAAAAGCCGCGGGAATCGGTGAGCTCAACGGATGACCCAACTGAGGCTGGGCCGGGGGGAAAAATCAGGTAGAATTTTGCCGACGCGCTGGTACGCGACCTACATAGCCCCTGGGGCGGGAGGAAGTTTATGAAAGTCAATCATTACGAGCAGGTCGCCAAGACGCCGGTCACGATGGAAGGCGCCCGCGGTTGCCAGGTTCGCTGGCTGGTCGACGAGTCCCAGGGTGCTCCAAACTTCGCCATGCGGCAGTTCGAGGTGGCGCCCGGCGGATATACTCCCAAACACAGTCACCCGTACGAGCACGAGGTATTCGTTCTTGAGGGTCGCGGCACGGTGTTGGAGGGCGATGTCGAGCATCGGCTGGAGGCCGGCGATTTTGTGTTGGTCTCGCCCAACGAGGTCCACCAATTTCTGAATACCGGAGCGGTTCCCTTGAAATTCTTGTGCATGGTGCCCAACTCGTCCGCGGCTCAAAAAGTCACCGTGGCGGCCGAGTGCAGCCGGCCGGTGAAGTAAATCTCCCTTTCGCACGACGACTCGATTTTGCATGCCGGATGATGACTCCCGACGTTGCCGCTGAAATTGCCAAGCTGCGCGAGCAGATCCGCCATCACGATCAAAAATACTACGTCGAAGCACGGCCGGAGATTTCCGATCTCCAGTACGATCGGCTGATGAACCGGCTCAAGGAGCTGGAAGCCAGGCACCCGGAGCTGGTCACGCCCGACAGCCCCACCCAGCGCATCGGCGATCAGCCGGTGTCGTTTCTCAGGCCGGTCGAGCACCGCGTTGCGATGCTCTCGATCGAGAACACGTACACCGTGGAAGATCTGCGCAAATATGGCCAGCGCATCGCGAAGCTGCTGCCGGGCGAGCAGATCGCGTGGGTCGTGGAACTGAAGATCGATGGCGTGGCGGTGTCGGTCACCTACGAGCATGGCCGAATGGTGCAAGCGGCCACGCGCGGCGATGGCCGCACCGGCGACGACATTACGCACAACATGCGCACCGTAATCGACGCCCCCTTGCGCCTCTCGGACAAACCGCCCGCGGTGCTCGAGGTTCGCGGCGAGGTGTACATGACCAATGCCGATTTAGTTCGGCTAAACGAATCGCAAACGAAGCGCGGTGAGCCGTTGTACGCGAACACGCGCAACTGCGCGGCCGGCAGCGTTCGCCTGCTCGATCCGCGATTGACGGCCCAGCGGCGGTTGCGGCTCTTCTGCCATGGGGTGGGCTATGTGGAGGGCCTGAGGGCCACGAGCCACATGGATTTTTTGGCCGAACTTCGCCGCTACGGTTTGCCTCCGACGCCCCACGTCGAGTGCTTCGACGATTTCGAAGCGGCCGTGGCCCATTGCGAGGAATTGATCGAGCGGCTGCACGAACTCGACTTCGAAGTCGACGGCCTGGTGCTCAAAGTCAACGATTTTGCGCAGCGCCAACGGCTGGGCAGCACCAGCAAGAGTCCGCGCTGGATGATCGCTTACAAATTCGAAAAATACGAGGCGACCACGAAACTGATGGATATCCGCGTGCAAATCGGCAAAGCCGGCACGATCACGCCGGTGGCCGATCTCCAGGCGGTTGAACTGGCCGGCACGGTGGTCAAGCGTGCCAGCTTGCACAACGCCGACGAAATCGACCGCAAGGACGTGCGAATTGGCGACACGGTGGTTGTCGAGAAAGCGGGAAAAATCATCCCGCACATCGTCCGTGTCGAAAAGCACGAGCGGCATGGTCATTCGCGAAAATTCGTGTTCCCCACGCACTGCCCCGAATGCGGCACCACGCTGGTCAAGGACTCCGGCGGGGTGTATATCCGCTGCCCCAATCTCGAGTGTCCGGCACAAGTCAAAGAACGGCTGCGATACTTCGCCAGCCGTAATGCGATGGATATCGAGGGGTTGGGCGATAAGCTGGTCGACCAACTGGTCGCGACCGGCGCAGTGCGTGGTTACGGCGACATCTACCGGCTGAACCTCGACACGCTGGTGAATCTGGAACGGATGGGCCAGAAGTCCTCGGAGAATCTGCTCGAGGCCATCGACCAGAGCAAGTCGCGGGGCTTGACGCGGCTGCTCAATGCACTGTCGATTCGCCACGTGGGCGCCCGGGTGGCAGCCGTGCTGGCGGAACATTTTCATTCCATGGACCGGCTGCAAGAGGCCAGCGCGGTCGAACTGGCTGAAATCCAGGAAATTGGCCCAGCGATCGCCGACAGCGTCTATACATTCCTGCACAGCGATTTTGGGCGGCGCACGATCGAGGATCTCGGAAGCCAGGGCTTGAAGATGAGCGCGCCCCATGCCCCGCGGAGGGCCGCCGGAGAAATCGCCGGTAAAACGTTTGTCGTGACCGGAACGCTCGAAAAATACGGCCGGGATGAAATTGAAGAATTGATTACGCAATTGGGTGGACGGGCCGCCTCGAGCGTCTCGAAAAACACCGACTACGTAGTCGCCGGCGAAAAGGCCGGCAGCAAGCTGGCCAAAGCCCGGGAACTGAAAATTCCCGTTCTCAGCGAGCGGGAGTTTGAAGCCCTCCTCGAAAAATGAGATTATGAAAGGTTGTGCTGTCGGTTATTCGTCTCCCTCGCAACGCCGTGCGGTATGCTCATGGCCGATGTCGCCTACACGGATCAATTTTTTGCTTATCACCGCGACGGCTCGCTGAAATCGGCGCGGGAAGTGATTCCCGTGGTTTGGCAGTTCGTTCAGCCCAAAAGCGTGGTGGACGTGGGTTGCGGCATCGGCACGTGGCTGAGCGAGTTCAAAAACGCGGGCGTCGCGGATTGCCTGGGCATCGACGGCGACTATGTCGATCGCAAGCAACTGATGGTCGAGCCCGATCGGTTTCAGGCTCGCGATCTTGAAAAACCGTTGAACCTCGACCGACGCTTTGACTTGGCCGTGAGTTTGGAAGTCGCCGAGCACTTGCCGGCCGCTTCGGCGGACACTTTTATAGAGTCGTTGACCCGGCTGTCGAGCGTGGTGCTGTTTTCCGCGGCGATTCCGCATCAGGGTGGCACCAACCACATCAACGAGCAATGGCCGGAATATTGGCAAGAGCGATTTCGCCGGCACGGCTACGTGGTCGTCGATTGCTTGCGACGGTTGTTGTGGCGAAACAGCAATGTCATGCAGTGGTACAGGCAAAACTTGTTATTCTACGTGGATCGAACGCGGCTTGCCGATTATCCGCAACTGGCCAGCGCTTTCGAAAAGGCCGGAGAGAATCCGCTGTTGTCGATCGTGCATCCCGAGTACTACCTGGGGCATATCCGCTGGTTTGCCCAGCAACTGCACGAGGCGCAGCGGACGGCGTGGACGTATGCCTTACGGTTAAGGCAAATCAATCTGGCGGCATTTCCCGATTGGACCCAATCGCCGGAGTTGATTGCCGGCCAACTCCGCGGCTTGTTGTCCGCGTTGTCCACGCATCCCGACAAGCAGCGCATGGCCATTGTCGTCCATGCCGGAACAACGAATCACGAGAAGGCCGGCAGAATATTAGGGCAAGTCTCGGCTGAAGTTCTCAACGCGGGCGGAATGATGACTGGCCAGGGGCCAGAAATCTCGATGATCGGCGGACAATTTGCGCAATGGCAAGCCTTGTGGAGCTGCCTGGCGGGCCGCGTGGTGCTGCCCCACGAGGATGTTCAAGCGGTTGTTTCCACCGGAGCACAAGCCCTCAGGACGATTCCCCTCAGCGTTCTTCAGAATAGGCAACCACTCACACCGTAACGACTTGCAGCTCTGATAAAGAAGCCGGCGGGTCGCCGGTTCGAACACGTCCCCGCTTACGCACGTAAAAGCAAGTTATGAGCGGGCCCTGGTCATCGCTGATCTGCACGTGTGTGGCGCTGGTGACATTTCCGGCATCGCCATGCGCGTTTGTCTCTCCGGCATGTGGCCCGACGTCCAGAGCGGTGAAATCCGTTGAGCACTCCTCGCCCCACGCTTGCTGTGCGCATCGCACGCAGCCGACGGGCACTGCTTCGCCGCAACGACACACGCCCCCTTGTTCGCGGGCTTGCTGCCGGGTCAGCCGGGCTGCTCCGACCGTTCCCAAAATCGCCCGCGAACAGCAGCATCTCAGTGGCTCACTGGCACTCCACGCATCCTTGCGCGATGTTAGTGCCGCGAATGGTCCGCCGCTTTGCGCGGTTTCTCCGCACAGTCGCTCATCTCAAATTCTCCATTGCCTCTGGCGTTGTTGATTGCGCCGCGCTTGCATGTTCCCATTGCGGGAAACATGCCGGGCGCCAAAACGCGCGACAACGTCTATTTCTTTTTCGAAATCCTTTTAGGCTTGGAGATCGTCTCATGTTGACTGCATTTCACAAATCGGCGGCTGCCGCCTTGTTGGCGATGGGTGCCTTAGTTTCGGCCGCGGCTTGGGCTGCCGACGCGGGCACCAAGAATTGTTGCGAGGCGAAGATGGCATGCTGCAAAGCAGACAAGGCATGTTGCCAGGCGTCGACGAAAACGGCCTGCTGCGAAAGAGGCATGGCCTGCTGCAAGGGCGATAAGGCCTGCTGCGCGACTTCGACCGCGGCAGCTTGTTGCGCGGCGGCCAAGGACTGCTGCAAGCAGGCCAAGACCTGCTGCAAAGCCAAGGACCAGAAAGCCACTGGCATTTGCTGCTCGGCAGACACCGGCAACCAGTCCGGGGTAACGCCCCGCGATGGCAAGTAAGCTTTCGCTGGTGTCCTCGATCATCATTCGCTCGGGCACACGGTAGCATAACGCCGCCGTGTGCCCATTTTTTTCGCCTGACGTTACCGATTCCGTTTCGTGTCGCTTTCGCCCGCCATCAAGTCGCCGTGGCGCCGCCGTCGATGACGATCACCTGGCCGGTAACGTACGAGGCTTCGTCCGAGGCCAGATACAGAGCGGCAAAGCCGATTTCGTCGGGCTGGCCGACGTGATTGATGGGCTGGGTCTTTTCGAGCTTTGCGCGGTACTGTTCGTTTTTCCAGAAGAATTCGCTGAAGTCGGTTTGAATCAAGCCCGGCGCAATGGCGTTGACCCGGACGCCTCTCTGGCCGAATTCGACGGCCCAAGTGCGGGTCATCATGATCAAGCCCGCCTTGGTGAAGCTGTATAACAGTCCCCCTGGCTGTGGCCGCAGACCGGCAATCGAGGCGATGTTGATGATCGAACCCGTTTTTCGTTCGATCATCTTCGGCACCGTGAGGCGGATCAGCCGCAGCGCGGCCTTGATATTGACGTCGATCATTTTGTCGACCATTTCGTCGGTCACTTCCAAGGCGGGCCCCTGGCCGATATTCGTGGCGCTGTTGTTGACCAGGATGTCGACCGGGCCGAGTTGTTTCTCGATCGTGGCGACCAGATTTTCCAACTGATCTTTGCGGCCGACATGGCACTCGACGGGCACCACCTTGCCCGGCAGAGAGGCGAATTCACCCGCCGTGGCTTTGAGATTATCCATTTTGCGGCTGGCGATGACGACGCTGGCGCCGGCCTCGGCGAATTTTTTCGTGATGGCTTTGCCGATGCCGCGTCCGCCGCCAGTGACCAGGGCCACTTTTCCCTTCAGACTGATCGATGCGCTCATGATGGTTTCCGCTCGCTAGTGGAAGATGGTGGTTGGTTGAAAATAGTTTGTGTCAGGTTCGCCCCTCGAATTCGGCGATCCGCTTTCGGATCACGTCCGGCAGGGGCGCTTTTTGGTTGTTGCGATAGTCGTAGACGACGATCCGCTGTTGGCCTTCGGCCGCCAATTGCCGCTGGGCGTGGCTGACGACGATCGTGTGCATCACGAACCGATCTTCCCCGACGTCGATGATCCGCGCACCGATCGAAACGTCGTCGGGATATGACAGCGGTCGGCGAAAGCGACAATCGGTCCAGGAAAGGATTGGCCCGATGCCAGTCTCTTGCTGCATTTTCGAAAAGCCCAATTCATCGAAGTATTTTAGCCGGGCGTGTTCGATATAGCGGAAGTACATCACGTTGTTGACGTGCCGATTGGCATCCATATCGCCCCAGCCGACCATCGTCGTGACCACGATCGGATAGCCTTTGAGCAACTCCGCAACAGCCGGATCCAACGGACTTGATTCCACGCGCACGACTCTCCGCAATGGGCTACGTACCGCACGTTCGGCAAGTTAGCACGATTTATGGCGGAGCGAAAGGGGCGGGCGTCCGCCTCTGGGAACGCCTTTGGACTCATTCCGATTTTGCACGAACGAATGTGTTTGCGCAAGCGAAAAAGGGGATAAGTCCAATTATCGCTGGCGAGGTCGGCTATCTATCAACTGCCGATCGGTTGGATTTCTTG
>JACQFF010000224.1 GCA_016200205.1 Planctomycetia bacterium | reverse complement strand
TAGCACGTTCATCAGCCTCAAAGACGCGAACAACCCCGAGCTCACGCGCAAAAAGGGCATGACCGGCTCGGTGATGGATTACGCTCCGGCCAATTTCGCTCCCAAGGGCGAGAAACAGGGCGACTATTTCTCCGACACGATCGGCCCCTACGACTACTGGGCGATCGAATATGCCTACAAGCCGATCAGCGGCGACGAAGCCGAGGAACTCGCCAAGATCGCCGCGAAGTCGTCGGCTCCCGATTTGATCTACGGTACCGACGAAGACATGTGGGGCAATCCGGACCCGCGAATCAACGCCTTCGACCTGGGCGATCCGCTCGAGTTCGCCCAACATCGCGTGCGGTTGGTGAAAGATTCGTTGGAAAAACTGCAAGAGCGAGTGGTCGCCCCCGGCGAAGGCTGGCAGCGAGCCCGGCAAACCTTTTCCATGCTGTTGGGCGAATTGGCCAGCGCCACGTATCTGAGCAGCCACTACATCGGCGGCGAGTATACCTCGCGAGCCCACCGCGATGAGCCGGACTCGAAGCTGCCGCTCGATCCGATTCCGTTGGCCAAGCAGCGCGAGGCGTTGAAGCTGGTGAAGGAGGAAATCTTGTCGGACCAGGCGTTCAAGTTTTCGCCGGAGCTGCTCAAGCGGCTGCCGCCGCAACATTGGCTGGACGACAACTCGTTCTCCTTTTTTCGCGAAAGCGACCAGTTCCCACTGTACGAACGAGTGCTTTCGATTCAGCGGATCGTGCTCTCGCGTTTCCTGGATTCAGGCGTGCTAAGGTCGATCCAGAATGCCGAGTTGCACGCCAGCGACGGCGCCGAAGTCCTTAAGATGCCGGAAGTGTTCGAGACCTTGACCGAGGCCATCTGGACGGAATTGCCGGCGGCGGAGGGGGCCAGCGGCGAGAAGAAAAAGATCGCCATTTCGACGATTCGCCGCAATCTGCAGCGCGAGCATCTCAAGCGGCTCGCCGATTTGGTGCTCGGCCCGAGAAACGATTTTATGAACTTTTATTACGTGGTCTTTTTCAACTTCGACCAGCCGGCACCGGCTGACGCCCGAGCTTTGGCGCGCCATCACTTGAAAGCCATCGACGAGCGGATCGCGATCGCGCTTGACAAGGAAAAATCCGAACTCGACGCCTATGGCCGCGCGCATCTGGAACAAGCCCACGACCAGATCGCCAAGGTGTTCGGAGCGTCCTTGAAAATAAACGAACCTTGAGGATCGGGCCGTCGCGATTCATGCCAAGCCGCAAGCGGAGCCGCCAAAAGCTTCGCTTGCGGCGCGAGCGGCGGCGGCCAAATCGTCTTATAATCCCAGTCAGAAGGGCGTTCTCAATCCGTCGACTCGTAGCGAGGAACATACCGTGTCTGTTGAGTCTTGGGCGACGTTGGTTCGACACGAGGGCGAAGCGCCGCGGGAACAGAGCACCTGCGGCTGGCGCGACCGGCTGATCAGCCGCGAAGACGACGGCCGAACTGCCGCCTGGGCACACGCCGTCGATATCGACGGGGCGCGGGAGCATTATCATCGCCGCTCCGCGGAGCTGTACTACGTGCTGGAGGGCGAGGGCACGGTGCTGCTGGACGGCCAGGCCCACCCGGTCCGCAAAGGCACGATCGTGCACATTCCGCCGGGCGTGATCCACGGCGCCAAGGGCCGCATGCGAGTGCTGGTGATCGGCGTGCCCGACATCGCTGACGATGATTTGTTTTTTCCAGATGAAGGGTGAAGAAAGCCGTTCGGGCAGTTTTTACCGCCTCGGCTCGTCGTATTGAAACACATCCTCGACCGTGACGCCGAAGCAGCGTGCCAGCTTGAAGGCAAGGGCCAGCGAGGGAAAATACTTTCCGGACTCCAGCGCGATAATCGTCTGGCGGGTAACTCCGACACGCTCGGCCAGTTCGGCTTGCGTCATCTCCGCGTAATCGAACCGCAACCGGCGGATCTGGTTTTTCAATTCATCCATGGGCATTATGCCGCCCTCGCTGATACTGGATAATCATGAGTGCTCGGTCCAGAAAAGCGCCCGCAGGTGTCCGCTCGAGGCCGGCGTGACCACGAACCGCAATGTAATATATACATTACATTGTGTCAAGTTTGTAATACCTGACCACCGGACCCAGTCTCGCGACCCTGGCGCACTGGATTGGCAATTGGATCAACAAAGATTGGGGGAGGCGGGCCGAGCATGGTATAAGAATGGGATTCGCGCGGCGAGTCATTTCTCTTTGGGGAGCACAATCATGCAAGCGGCAAGCAAGTGGTTGATCGCGTTGGCGGCGCTGGCCATTTTTTCTTTGACGCTGGAGGCCGAAGAGGCCGCGCCGGGCGGCGCGAACAATGCGGCGGTGAAGGTCGGCCAGAAAATTGGCGATTTCACCTTCAAAGATATTCGCTACTTGCCTCGCCAACTCGCTGATTTCGGCGAGAAGAAAGCCTTCGTGATTGCGTTCACCACGCTCGATTGCCCGGTGGTGCAGCGCTATCTGCCGCGGCTCAAGGAGCTCGACGAAGCGTATCGCGACCAGGGCGTTCAATTTTTGGCCGTCAACGTCGGCCCTGGCGATCCGCTGCGCGAAGTGGCTTACCAGGCGATCAGAGTCGACGCCGATTTTCCATTCTCCAAAGATTTCGACGGCCAAGTGGCTCGGGCATTGGGCGCGACGCGCGCGGCCGAAGTCGTGGTGCTCGATGGCCAGAAGCGGCTGCGCTATCGAGGGCGAGTCGACAGCCAGTTTCGGCTCGGCGGCGAAAAGCCCGACGCGGGCCGTGACGATTTGAAGATGGCGATCGACGACGTGCTGGCCGGCCGCGAAGTGGCGGTGGCCGAGACGGCCGTCGATGGTTGTTTGATCAGCGTTCCCAAGCCCCGCACTCCGGCGACGAACGTGACCTATGCCGAGCACATCGCGCCCTTGTTGCAAAAGCATTGCCAGGACTGCCATCATCCGGGCTCCGAAGCGCCCTTTGCACTGGTCAGTTACCAGGACGCGGTCGATCATGCACCGATGATTGCCGAAGTCGTTTCCGAGCAGCGGATGCCTCCCTGGTACGCCAGTCGCGAGCACGGCGAGTTTACGAATCGGCGCGGGATGAGCGCCGTTGAACGCGATCGGGTCGACGACTGGGTTCGCGGCGAGTGCCAGCAAGGCGATACGAGCAAAGCCCCTTCACCGCGAGTGTTTGCCCAATCGAAATGGAAAATCGGCAACGGCACTCCTGACTTTGTCCTCCAAACGCCGGTCCAGAAAATCCCGGCCAGCGGATACATCGATTACCGCTACATCATTTTGCCGTATCGTTTCGCCGCCGACACCTGGGTGCAAGGCGTGCAAATTCTGCCCTCGAATTCCAAGTGCATGCACCACTGCAACATGGCCTACATGAAACTGGGCGAAAAACCGACCGACGACAATTTCATCACCGGCCAGGTGCCCGGCGGCGACGCCATGATTTTGGATGACCACGTCGGCTACAAAATTCCGGCCGGCTCTTCGCTAATGCTGCAAATCCACTACGTCACGACGGGCGAGGAAACGACCGATCAGATTTCCGTGGGACTGGTCTATGCCAAAGAGCGAATCGACCAGAGCCTCAAGCACACGCTGGTCAAAAACCTGGTGTTCACCATTCCGCCCGGGGCGCCGCATCACAAAGTAACCGCGGTGAGCGAACTGAAAGAAGACGTCACCGGCTATGGTCTGTTCACGCACATGCACTTGCGGGGAGAGGACATGACGTTCCGGGCCATGTATCCCGATGGCAAGGATGAAATGCTTTTGGCAGTCCCCAACTACAGCTTCGACTGGCAAATGGCCTATCGTTGGGGTCGGGGGAAACAAAAATTTCCCAAGGGCACGAAGATCGAGTGTATCGCCCACTACGATAACTCGCCGTTCAATCCCTACAACCCCGATCCGAAGACGACGGTCGTCGAGGGCCAGCAGACGTTTCAGGAGATGATGTACGGATTCGTCTTCTTCACTGAAGACGGCGAACATCTGAACTTGCAGATCGACCCCAAGACCGGCCACGAAATCCCGCAGGCCGCCGCGGTGGACAAGTCGGCGAGCAAATAACCAGCAGCGCCACACCGCGGCTACGGCCGCACGATTCGTGGTTCGTAGGATTGATCCAACCGCGTGCGCGCGACGAGCACCATGCCGGGTCCGCTTTTGCCGGCGATAGTGCGGCGGGCCGTCTCGGCTGCGCTGGCGCCGTGCTCCCCTTGCACAACCAGCCACAGCCGCTCGTGCTCCACCGCTTTGCCGCCGTGCTGGGCTGGCACTCGATCCAAGTAGTCGAGCCCGCGCGTAATCCACGCGCCCGCGGAGCCATAAAATGGCCCTTGGCGATCGAGTTCTTTTTCATCCAACAGCACGCCGATCGGGCCCGCGTGGCTTTCGCACAAGGCTTGCCATTGTTTGCTGAAGGCCTTGGGACACGTGCCGGTGGCGCAGCTCACGTCGCCGCACAATCCGGTCCCCACGACCCCGGACCGTTTTTCGGCGGATAAATCGATCTCCTCGCACTCGGTGGTCCATACGGGAATGACTTCTCGATCGGGAATCAGCGATTTGACCCTCGCCAGCCAGCGCGCGGCCACGTCGTCTCCGGGGTCCGTCTCGGCGGTCTTTTGCACGTGATAGTCGAGGGCCCATCGGCATTGCAAATTGCCGCAGCCACACGAGCTTGGCCCGCCTTGCAAATCATTCAACAGCACGCCTCGATATTGCGGCGGTACACGCGCGACGAGCGCCTTGACCCGCTCGAACTGGGCATCGAACGCCGCGCGATAGCCGATGGGAACCCAGGGATAGGCCTTCACGACTTCCTGCTGGTCGGTCTGCCGTAAATTCGGAAAGCCGCGCCGCCAATCGTCGTGCATGCCCAGCGAGGCCATCCACTCGGGGTGCGCGTCGGCCAGCCGCGAATTCCGGGCCACTTCGATCCAGTAGTACAAATCGATTTGGGCCTCGGCCGCCGCGCGGGTCGCCTGCTGGTAGACTTCCGGCGCGAATTCTTCATCGAGCAATGCCACCAGCGTGCCAAATCCCTCCTGGCGCCATTGCCGCGCGCGATCGAGCGTGATTTCCCACGGCGCAACCAGCAGCGCATCGCGCGAGGCGCCGCCGCCGGAAATGACTCCCGTCCCCTTTTTTTCCGAACGGCTGAGGAGTTCGGTCTGCGGATACTCGGCCGACCAGGCAAACCAGCGGCATTGGACTGAATTGATCGGGCGCAGCGTCATGCCTTTGAGCGGTCCTTGCTGCGCGCGGCCTTCGATTCCGAAGCGTGACTTGGTATTGCGATCGACAAACGGCGCGCTGGCGAGGCTGGCGTCGAACTCCAGCGCGACGCGCTGACCAGCGGGCCCATCCTCGACCTCGGGCGCGTAGACGGCCGAGGTGTGGCTAGAGTCGTACCAGAGCACGACGATCTCCTGGCCGGCGACCTGATCGCGCAGAATTCCGCCTGCCTTTTTTATCGCGGAAAGCGGATACGCGCGAGTCTTTCCGCCGATTTCAACGCCGATCACCTCGGTCATCGCGTCGGCACGCGGGTCGGCCGCTCGTCGACTGCCCAGGGAATCTTGACTCGCTTCCGCCGGCAGCGGCACGCCCTGGTATTTGTCTAACATTTGGTAGGCCACCGAGCCCGGATAAGTCGTGTTCCAGTAGCCCCAGTTGGTTGCGATCGTGGCGATCGGTTTCAATTGGTCGCCGGCGCGGGGACCAGCGAAAGCCCTGCCCGACAGGGTCGAGTACAGCGTGCCGTCCTTGTGTTTCATCACCATCACGCCGTTGCGCCAACCGTAAAATGTGAAGTCGAGCGACGGCTCGAAGCCGCGGGCGAACCCAGCGTCGGGATCGAATACGAACACGCCGTAGGTGTCGCTGATCACTCGATAGGGTACCAAGAAGAAGCGGTATGGGATTCCACCGCCTTCGTATTTGCCTCGCGTCCAAGCCAGCACGCGATCGTCGTCGCGCAAATCTTTGGCACGCCGCCTGGCTTCATCCGCGCAGTGAGAGCACTGCGGATTCACCAGCGTGGCATGCGCATCGGGCCGCACGATGAGCTTCAGATCGGTCGGCTCCGCGCCAAGGCAGTGCGCGGCAGCAATTGTGCACGCGAAGAAGAGCAGCGAATATCGATGAGACATCGGCGAACTCCTGGTTGGGGGATGTTTGCGAGCGAAAAGCGCCGTGCGATTGCCCGCCGGCATCATTGTAGCTCCCCCCGGCCAGATGGCAAAAATATCAGCTCGCAGGGCACTTGCCGACACCCGGCATGCCTATGTCGCAGGGGCGACCAACGGGAGCCCCGCAATCCTCGGAGCTTGCGCTGGCACCGCCCGACATTGACACTACGGGTATCAATAACTTGCGCTCTAAGGGGCTGACCAGCGGGGATGATAATCCGACGAGCGCTCGCGATGAAGAATCTCCAGCGCTTCCTCGAAGTGCGCTTGCAGCAACAGAAACCGCCGCTCGTCGCCGCCGTGGTCGGGATGCAATTGCTTGACCAATCTGCGGTACGTTCGCTTGAGATCTTCTTCACTACAAGGCATGCGCAGACCCAACGCGGCGATCGATCGCGGCGTTTCGTGACGGGCCCAGTCGGGGATTCCGGCCATGTAGTGCGTGATATGCACCAGGCCTCGCCGCAACGACCGCAAATAAGCGCGAAAATCGCGCACCATGAACGCGTAGCCGATTGAGGGCAAGATCACGGTCAGTGCCAAAAATGCCGCAGTGACCACCGCGTCGATTGAATTGGGCCAGGGATCGGTGGAAATAAAGTGAGCCATCGCGTCTCAACCATCCCTTGGAGAGCGGTTTGCCGTCAGTCGAACCGCCCCTTTTACAGTGCAACCCTTGCGCTACTGTAATTCACTCGCCGTGTCCAAACAAGATGAATCGGCGATGATCTAACTGAAACGTCCCGCTGTGCCACAAGGCCGTTTGAGAACCGTCAATCGGCCGATTGGGCGGCCAACTGTCTCACCCAACGGTCGTACTCGGCCCGGCAGTCCTCGGCACTGGCGAATTGCTTCCACGCCATGCGAGCCCGAAATCCGTACTCCTGACCGGCTTCGACCTTGTGGATCACATACTGCCAGTCAAATGCGGGGCGGGGGAATTTGGGAATTTTGAATTTGAATAGACTGAAACGGATCTCGTCGCGCGGGTTGTAGCTTTTGTCGAACATCATGATGAGCGTCATGTCGTGCGCGGCTCGACCGTAGTAAAACGGCCTGGTGAACCGCGGACCGTCGTAGCTCCACAAATTCAGTTTGAAATTGTGGTCCGCGTCATATTCCAGCGGCGGCGCATCGAGCGATCGGTAAGTGCCTCCGCCGTTGTAGTCGGCGTGTCCCGGCGGTGCGTCGGCGGCGATCCAGCGCTCGTCCGCCTGGGGGGTTTCCTTGCCCAAAAAATTCAATGCCACCTGGGCCACGTCGTTCATGTAATTGGCGAAAAACAACACGGCGTATCCGCGCTCCCCGAACAGTTCCGGATCGTGAGCCCGGCAGCGGAAGTCGAGATCGATATAGTAAGGCTCGAGGAGCGCGTAAGAGAGCGTGCTCGACATCCGCCAAGGGTCGTCCTCGGCGGCGCGCACCAGTCGCACGGCGGGAGCGCTTGCGGTGCGAGACAAGTCATATTTTCCGTGCCGGGGTGTAAACGAGTTGTTGGGCGAACGGTGCCCGGCGATGATGTGCTCGAAATTCAAGCCGGCCGATGCGCCCGGCGAATCGGGGTCGAACGCGTCAAAGTCGGCCGCGTGCCGGCGATTGAACAGGGCATCGACCCCGCTCAGCACGCGTGGCGATTGGCTGTTGTCGCGAAACAGGACTTTCAGTTCACCATGCTGCACGGTGGCCGTTTCACAAGCGTGCCACGTCGGATCGTCCGCGCGTGCCAGACAAGCGGCCAGTAACACCGCCAGTGCGCTAATCCGCATTTCTCACCACGCAGGCACGAAGGACACGAAGATGGGACGGGGATTAGAAAGTTCGGTCAAGTGTCGACAAATACTGTGTGTGCGATGTTGGTGCCAGTATCGCGCGACGTTCCATGATCGCAACCCTGCCGCTGGGTGTTCTTTGTGCCTTTGCGGTCAACGCTTTGCCAGTCGCCTCAGGCGGCCCGCGGGCCCAACTCCATCCCTTCACCGAAGTAATATTTGCGGGCTTCGGGATTGTTCAAGATGTCTTGCGGGCGACCGTGGCAGAGCACGCTTCCGGAGACGATGACGTAGCTGCGATCGGTGATTTCCAGGGTTTCGCGCACCTGGTGATCGGTGATCAAAATCGAAATGCCGCGCCGCCGCAAATCGCGAATAATTCCTTGGATGCTGTCGATCGTCACTGGATCGATGCCCGTGAACGGCTCGTCGAGCAGCATCAATTCGGGGTCCGAGACCAGGCAGCGGGCGATTTCCAAGCGTCGGCGTTCGCCGCCGGAGAGCGACAGCGCGCGGGCTTTGCGCAAGCGGGCGATATCGAACTGATTGAGCAATTCGTCGCAGCGGCGGCGGCGCTCTTTGCGGTCCATGCCCAACATTTCCATCACCCCCAGCAGGTTGCTTTCGACCGACAGCTTGCGAAAGACGCTCGACTCCTGAGCCAGGTAGCCCATTTTGCCTTCGCTGGCCCGGCGGTACATGGGCCAGCCGGTGACGTCGAGATCGTTGAGCATGACGTGGCCCTGATCGGGCTCGATCATGCCGCAGGTCATGCGGAAGCTGGTGGTTTTGCCCGCTCCGTTGGGACCCAGGAGGCCGACGATCTCACCCCGTTCGACTTCGAAATCGACCCCGTCGACGACGCGCCGCCGGCCGTAGATTTTGACCAATCCGTGCGCTTCAAGCATGGCCATGTTCCGGTCCTCCGTGACCAACCGCGCGCCGACCTTGCACCGCGGCGCGCGTGTCAGGCAACTTCAGCGAATGAATCCCATGCCGGGAAAATTCGGCAGCGTGGGAATTGAAATATTGGTAGCCGGGATATTGAGATTCAGTGGGTGGGGCCAATAGACGAACAAGGCCTTGCCCACCAAAAGGTCGCGAGCCACGTACTGCTCGTGCGTCCAGAGCCGCGCATCGGCGCTGTAGGGGCTGTTATCTCCCAGCACGAAGAACTGGTCTTCGGCCAGGTCAAACTCAATTTTTTTCTGCCGTTCGTCGAACACGCCCACGCCTCGCGAGTTGGTCCAATGCGCGGGCGTGGAAAAGAACTCGGCCAGCTCATCGCGATTCATCGTCGGCACGGGGCTGTCGCTGTTCTGATAATCGCTGATCGGACCACTGCGAATACCGGGCTGATAGCGATCGGCGATATAATAGATGTCGCGCCAGACGCGGAGATGATTGACCGCCAGCGCGGCGCCGCGCGAGCCGACCCCCAAGGGAGCCAGGTCGCCGTGGTCGGCCGCGCTCGCTTGGGGCCGCTCGTTGTCGAGGGCCTCGTACGTGGCGGGACTGTCGAACGTCACGACCCGATCATCCACCCACACGAGCAACTGCCGATCGGTATTGGCGAACATCACTCGGTGCTTGCCCTTGCCGCGCACGCTGGTTTGAGCGGTTCGCCGCCAATCGTCGAGGCCATCGATGCTTAATTCCGCTTTGCCGTCGGCCACGTCGATCGCGCAGCGAAAATGTCGCCCGCCCTTGACGAGATCCAATAGCGCCACGCCCGACGTGCTGTGCACGTCCAACTCGCAATCGAGGATCAAATCGCCGACCCAATGCAGCCCAAGCATGTACGGTTCAATCACCCGGCCGCGCAACACGCGGGTATTGAAGGCGTAGAAGTCGGTAATCAATTGTGGGTGCGGCGGCTGGCCGGGCGACCAGAGATTTTCGAGCATTTCATACCAGTTTTTCTCCGAGGGCACGATGTGTTGATAGCGGATCCAGGTTTCGCCGCCATCAGTCCCGTCGGTCGCGTAGGAACGCGTGTCGTCGGAGATTCTCCAGCTTCCCTCCGGCGCGCTCTCGGTTGCCCAAGGCTGCCAACGCAGGGGCCAGCCTTGTTCTTTCAATTCCTTGCTGACGTAATCGTTGTCGTGGACGACTTGTGCCACCGCGCGCACTTTTTCAGCCGGCTTACGCTGGATCACAAAATCGGCGTCGTTGGGCCCCTTGGTGTAAATGTCGCCATGGAAAATTCTGATCTTCTCGTTGGGCAGTCCCACCAGCCGCTTGATGTAGTACGTTTGCGCCTCGTCGGGATAGCGGAAGACAATTACGTCCCAGCGCCGCGGTTCCATCAGGTGATAAGGAACCTTGCTGACCCAAATCCGGTCGCCGCTGTAACTCGGATCGGCGTGCTTGCCCACCGCGTCTGGGTGGAGAGGATCAACGGACATGTGAAACCGGCAAACGGGGCACGTGCAACTGACCACCTGCCAATACGGGTCAATGCGCCCGTGCCTATCGCGGATTTCGTTTCCGTCACGGTCGGCTTCCTCGCTGCCACTGGCCGAATAGCGAAACCCGCACTCGGGGCACACGACGTCTTTGTGGCGTCCCATCAATGTCGGCGCCATCGATCCGGTGGGAATGACGAAGGCTTCGGCTTCGAAAGTCTTAAACAAAAACGCCAGCGCAAAAGCGATGGCGATCGATTCGATCGTCTCGCGGGCACTGCGGGCCCAACTCGTGCCGTTCGAGGTCGAGCGGGCCGGGGATTGTGGGGAGGTGGCGGACGACGATTGGCCGGATTGGGGCATTGGATTGGGCATACGATGATTTTACCTGATAAACCCCATTCTGGCGAAGTTCGGGAAAAACGGGAAGGGAATTCGCGCGCCGGGAAGCTGGTTAAATGAGTGTGGCCAAAAGATTAACAACGCTTTGCCAATTAGCAATTCGCGACTTACGAACTTCTCACCGGTCCACAGTCGGGCATCCTGGCTGAATGGGCTGTTGTCGCCCAGCACGAAGAACTGATCGTCGGCCAGGGTGAACGCGACGGGTTGCCGCTCGTCGAACGGGCTGACACTTCCCGGTGGTTCCCATCTTGCGGGCGAGGAAAAAAACTCGATCAGTTGCTCGTAGTTCATCCGCGGCACGACCCCGCGGTTGTAGTCGGACAGCGGTCCGCCGCCAGTCGCGGAGATGTAGTAGATGTCGCGCAGGAGCCGCAAATGGCTGACGCGTAGAGCGGCGCCTTGCGAGGCGATGCCCGAGGGAGCCAAATCGCCGGGATCCTTCTCATCGGATTTGGGGTGCTCGTTGCCCAACGGCTCGTAACTGGTGGCGCTATCGAATTGCACGGCCGAGCCGTCGACCCATAACGTGAGCTGGTCGTCGACGTTGGCAAACGCCACCCGGTGGCTGCTCGGACCACGCACGGCGGTCTGCGCCTTGGGCTGATAGCCGCTCAGGCCGTCGATCGAGAGCCGAGCCTGACCCGACTGGCAATCCAATTCGCAGCGGAAATGCCGGCCGCCTTTGACCAACTCCAAAAGCACCGTGCCGCTGGCCTTTTTCACATCCAACTGGCACTCCACCAGCAGATCCCCGACCCAATGCAACCCTAGCATGTGCGGCTGATCCACCGGAGTCCAGCGCGCCACGCTCGTGTCATAGGCGTAAAAGTCCGTGATCAGTAGCGGCCGCGGCCGAAAGTCGCTCGGTAGCTTTTCCTCCTCCATCAACTCCCAGTCGGCGAACGAAGGAACAAAATGTCGATAGCGCAGCCATTGCACGTCAGCCGTCGAGCCATCGATCTCATACGAGCGGCCGCCGTCGGAGCTTGCCCAACCGCCACTGGTTTGTGATTGCGTCTGCGGCCAAGGCTGCCAGCGCAGCGGCCAACCCTTTTTCGTCATCGCGTCGACCACGTAGTCGTTGTCGTAAACGATCTGCGCCATGGCGCGGAGTTTGGTCGGACTGCGACGCTCGATGCGAAAATTGTCCTCAGCCGCGGACTTGATGTAGATGTCACCGTGGTTGATCTGCACCGTCTCGCCGGGCAGGCCCACCAGGCGCTTGATGTAGTTGGTTTGGGCCTCGCCCGGATATCTGAACACCATCACGTCCCACCGTCGCGGATCGCCAAATTCATAACCGAATTTGCTGACCAAAATGCGATCGCCGCCATAGGTTGGGTACTCGCTGCCTTCGGCAGTCCGCGGATCGACATTGGCCGAATAACGGCAGAGCGGGCACGTCGCCGCGACAATTTCACGGCTGCTCGGACTTGGATTTCCGCGTTGCTGGGCCACCTCCTCGGCCTCGCTGCTGGCGCCGGCCGAGTAGCGAAATCCGCACTCGGGGCACAACAGATCTTTGTGCTGCCCCATCAACGCCGGAGCCATGGATCCGGTGGGAATGACAAAAGCCTCGACTTCGAAGCCTCGAAACAAGAAAGCCAAAATCAAAGCCACCACGACCGACTCGATCGTTTCGTGAATCCCCTTGGCCGAAAACATCCCGTGCGCCGGGTTGGCCTTAGGCGCCGCCGGGCGGCGCGGGCGGGGCGTGCTCTTGGTGACGGGTGGTTTCTTTTTGGCCATGGTGGAACAAGGACTATGCGGATTTGCAAATAGGACAGCAGTCGCTAAGGGGCGGCGAACTGTCGGGAGTGGGAAATATAGCGGATTTTCACCAGGTCAGGAACTTGAAAACTTGACTTCCGGCCGTCGGACGAGTCCTCTCGCCAATTACCATTTCACCGCTCTGCCCACGATCGACCGAGCGGAAATACCGCTTTGCAGCGACCAAACGCGGCTGTCGAGCGAATGCGGGCTGTTGTCGCCCAACAGAAAGTATTCGTCCGGACCAAGCTGATATGTGGTCCCAGGTTCGCCGCTTGGATCGGGGCCTGTCGTGTAATAGATGTCTCGCAAAATCTGCAAGTCCCGAAGGTCCACTTCCACCCCCCGCGCCCCGATCGCCACGAGCGCAGTCTGGTTGTCGGGCCCCGCCGCAAAGGGCTGGTAGCGATATTCCATCAGCGGCCGATCGTCGATTGCCAGCACCAATTGATGATCTGCTAGCATCAGTTCCAATAGGGCGCGCGAGCTCAGAGCCTCCCTAGCTAGCGCGATGGTCGCCGCGGCTTGTCGATTGTGAATCAGTTGGCCTTGAGAACGATCCGGATCCAGTTCGATCGTGAATTCATCGCCGACAGTGCTCGCGCGCAAATAAATCGCGCCACCACAGCACGCACTGATCCGGCATCGCAAGATCACGTCGGAAACCGGACTGAGCACGCGCGACTCGCTCGGATCGTAGGAACTTTCATCCAGAATCGAATCGAGACGCGGTTGCTCGCTCGGACGCAAACATCGGCGATGGTGATAGCTGAGCCAATCGATCGGTACGGCCGAAGCAGATTGCAAGTCCACAGCCGGCGGGCCCGGCGGCGGGGGATGAACGAATCGGCCGTCGACATATTGCCAGCTCTCACTGGGTTCGCAGCGCCACCGCTGGAGCACTTCGTCGGTCGCGCTCGCACGCTCGGGCAACTCGTAAACCCCGATCGCCGTGGCACGCTGGTCGGCGATGCTTTTGGTTGCGATTGCGCCGTTCACGAATACGTCGCCCCCGCGAAGCTGCACCGATTCACCCGGCAGTCCCGCCACGCGCTTCACGGCAAACGCCCCGGGATCTTCTGGAGACTCGAACACCACCGATTCCCAACGACGAGGCGAACGCCACAGAAACGCGGATCGGTCCACCAGCACGCGGTCGCCCGGACGGTCGAGTCCCGCCAGGGTCTCACAAGCGGCCCCGCAATTCGGACAAATCACCGAGAGCGGGTTTGGCAGCGATTCCCTATCGCAGGCAAACGAGCGCCCACAGTCGGTGCAATTCAACTGGAGATGCGGCCCGAGCAAGTGGGGCGCCATCGACCCGCTCGTCACGACCACGCTCACGATCAGGCCCTGAACGAGCCAGGTGCGCACCAGGATGGCCAGGACGCCGACCCCGACGATTGCATGCACGAGTTCGCGCGAGATACGCACGTTCTTGGCGCCCCTATTGAGGACGTTCGTCTTCATCGGTGTGTGCCGCGGGCTCTGCCAGTGGAAAACCCTCGGAGTATCCATTCACTGGCACAGCCAGTGGCACACGGCGAAAGATCCAATCGAACTTCTTTTGCTGCCCGTTCGCAGTCACATTCGCCCGGGGGATTATCTTTCTTTTTCGCTGCTGGTATCGAGCACGGCCAAGAAAGCTTTTTGCGGAATATCGACGCTGCCGATCGACTTCATTCGCTTCTTACCCTCTTTCTGCTTGGCCCACAATTTTCGTTTGCGCGTGATATCGCCGCCATAGCATTTGGCGGTCACGTTTTTGCGCATGGCCGAAATAGTTTCCCGCGCGATGATGCGGCTGCCGATCGCGGCCTGCAGCGCGATCTCGAACATGTGCCGGTCGATTTCGGCGCGCAATTTCTTGACGATCGCGCGGCCGCGCCGGTCGGCATCGCGGCGGTCGCAAATGATGCTCAGCGCGTCGACGCGCTTGCCGCCGACCAGAATATCCATCCGCACCAGGTCGGCCGGGAAATAGCCGACCAACTCGTAATCCATCGTCCCGTAGCCGCGCGTCACGCTCTTGAGTTTGTCGTGCATGTCGTAGATCACGTCGGCCAGCGGCAGATTGAACGTCAACATGGCCCGGGTGGGTGAAAGATATTCGGTCCGCGCGTACACGCCGCGACGATCGGTGCACAATTGCATCACCGGGCCGATCGACTCGACCGGTAGCACGAAGTTGACTTTGACGATCGGCTGGCGAAACTCCTCGATCGAGCCGGCATCGGGCACTTTTTGCGGGTTGTGAATGTAAAGCGTCTCGCCGTCGGTGGTCAGAATCTCATAGGTTACGTTGGGCGCGGTTTGCACCAGGTCCAAGTCGGCTTCGCCTTCCAGGCGCTGCTGAATGATTTCCATGTGCAACAGGCCCAAGAAGCCGCAGCGGAAGCCAAAGCCCAGGGCATCGCTGGTTTCGGGCTCGAACTCGAAACTGGGATCATTGATGCTGAGCTTGGTCAGCGCATCGCGCAGCTCTTCGAAATCCTGGCCATCGGAGGGATACAGCCCGCAATACACCATCCGCTGCGGCGCGCGGTAGCCCGGCAGCGGCTGGGCGCCGCCCTCTCCCGGAACCGTCACCGTGTCGCCGACGTGCACCTGTCCGAGCGCCTTGATGTTGCAAATCAAGTAGCCCACCTGGCCGGCTTGCAACTGGGTGCACGCGCGGCGATGGGGGACGAATTGGCCCAGCTCCAACACGTCGTACACCGTGCCGGCTTTGACGAAGCGGATTTTCTGGCCCTTGCGCACCGTTCCGTTCATCACGCGCACGTAAGTGATCGCGCCGCGAAACTCGTCGTAATGGCTGTCGAAGACCATCGCTTGCAGCGGAGCCTGGGGATCGCCTTGCGGTGGCGGCACGCGCTCGACGATGGCCGCCAGCAGCTCGTCGGTGCCGACGCCCGTTTTGCCGCTGCAGCGCAGCACCTCCTCGGGATTGATCGCCAACACCGATTCCATCTCGGCGATGACCTCGTCGGGACGAGCATGTTTCAGGTCGACTTTGTTGAGCACCGGCACGATCATCAGGCCGTGCTCCATCGCCGCATAGGCGTTGGCCACCGTCTGGGCTTCGACCCCCTGAAACGCGTCGACCAACAGCACCGCCCCTTCGCAGCAAGCCAGACTGCGCGAAACCTCGTATTGAAAGTCGACGTGACCGGGCGTGTCGATCAGATTCAGCTCATAACTCTCGCCGTTGTGCTTGTACCGCATCGCCACGGCCCGGGCTTTGATCGTGATGCCACGCTGGCGCTCCAACTCCATGTCGTCGAGCGTTTGCTCGCGCATGTCGCGCTTTTCCATGGTGCCCGTCTTTTCCAGCAAGCGATCAGCCAGAGTGCTCTTGCCGTGGTCGATGTGGGCAATGATGGAAAAATTGCGGATGTGTTTGCAGTCGATTTTGGACATGGAGTTCCGTTATGGTGGTC
Organism: Planctomycetia bacterium; assembly: GCA_016200205.1. Classification (GTDB taxonomy): domain Bacteria; phylum Planctomycetota; class Planctomycetia; order Pirellulales; family PALSA-1355; genus PALSA-1355. The sequence goes on along the minus strand of JACQFF010000224.1, from coordinate 14,842 downwards.
TGCCGATGAAGGGAGACAGTAATGCTCCCTCTCCCTCTGGGAGAGGGCCGGGGTGAGGGCCTGACGATTCATTCCCCTCACCCTAACCCTCTCCCAAAGGGAGAGGGAACCGGAAAAATGCGATTCATCTTGGATCTCGGCCGCGTGTTAAGACTTTCTTGAATATGCAAGTCGGGCTAGTCCGGCGGCGCCGATATAGCCGGCATCGCCGCCCAGCGAGGCGTAGTCAATCGTGGTTCGTTGGGCGAGGATCGGGAATGCGCGCTGGCAGACCTCCTGCTTCACCCGCTGCAAAAACTTGCGGCCCGTTTGAGTCTCATGCTGGCCAAAGGTCATCGCCCCGCCGATCACGACGCCATGCGGATCGATGGCGTGCATCGCTGTGACGATTCCGATTCCCAAATAGCGCGCTGTTTCCAATACGATTTCCAGCGATAGCTCGTCGCCCCGTTCGGCTTCTTCGTCGATCACGAGCGACGAAAGCTCTTGGCCGGCGGCGATCCGGGCCTGCAAGCTGCTCTTGCGACCCTCTTGCAGCAGCTCTTCGGTGCGCTTCACGACCGACGGGGCGCTGGCGTACGCTTCCAAATGTCCCCGCTGGCCGCAGGAACAGAGCCGGGCCGTATCATGGTAGTCGATAATCATGTGTCCCAACTCGGAGCCTGCGCTATTCTCGCCTTCGACGTGCAAATCGCCGATAATGATTCCGCCGCCGACCCCGGTTCCCAGGGTGAACATCACCATGCTGTGGAGCACGCGGCCGCTGCCGACCCAAAACTCGCCGTACGCCGCCGCGCCGGCATCGTTGCTGTACGTCACCGGTAGCCCAGCGGCTTCGCTCAGCCGATCGCGAATCGGAAAATTCCACCAACCGGGCAAATTGCCGGGCGAGAGCAAGATGCCTTTCGCTATATCCATCGTACCGGGCGTCCCCAGCCCAATTCTGGCGATCGCGCCGACATTCAAGCCGGTCTGGGCGATCACTTGTTGGATCGCCTGCTGCATCCGCGCGATGCCTGCCCCGGGACCTTTTTCGACTTCTGTATGAATGCTGGTCCAGCTCAAGGGCCGGCCCAGGTCGTCGACCACGCCAATTTTGATGTTCGTGCCCCCGACATCCACGCCAACAAAAAAAGGAGGCCGGGCCTCAGCGAGCGAAATAAACTGCCGCGAGTGAGCCATTGCGTGCGCGAGGCAAGGAGGGGACGAGGGCGTCGGGATCGACGCAAGCTAGAGCAAGTATATGGGGTCAGGCTCTCCGGGGCAATCCGAGCTCGACGGGGAACTTCATCGCTCAAAGGCACCCTGCGCAAAGACTTACGATGATTCACCGTCGGCTCAGGGCCAACCACGTCCGCAGCATGATCAGCGGCCCGGGGTCGGGCCTACTTCTTGGGGCGGTGCAGCGCGATGCCATGGCATCGTCGGCAGCGTTTCTTCTGCGGGTTCAGCTTAGCGCCGCATTTGGAGCAGCGGCGAGCCTTTAGTTTCTGTACGAAAGCACTATGCGGACGGGTTCTCATGATCGATTCTTCTTGAAATCCAGCTTCGCTTGATGTTGGGACGGCCGAGAACGGAGAATCGATCGAAAATAGCAGTTTCCTCGTTCGGCGTCTATCCTGTGGCCCCCGTGGTAGTGTCTTAAATCTGTGTTGCTGGATTCTCGGCTATCTAATGCGAACCGCCGCAACGAATAATCCAATGGGTATAACCAGGGACACGATGCCCAGTGCGATCAAGCCATTGCAGAGAAACCGAATCGCATGCGCATCTAATGGTGGTCTGATAGGCCGCGATTGAAGGACAGATATCCCGTACCACGTGCCGCCCAGAGCCCACGCCAGAGTCAGGCCGGACGCAAGGAACAGGCTAAGGCGCAGCCAGCGGCGTTTAGGGGCGGGGGTCATGGGGATTCCACGGCGGCATTGCTTGCGGGAATCTTCACTTCTGTGATGAATGCTCCAGGAAACAGGCTCCGCAATCGCTCAATCTCGGGGCGCACAAACGGGACAGGTCTAAATTACTGACAGCCTCGGTTCCTGTCCCGTTTATGATGTATGATGATCTGTCCCGTTTATGTCCTGCGTTTTTGTCGGTCACGCCAAAATCCCGCGGACGATCTCGCCGTGCACGTCGGTCAGGCGGAAGTTGCGGCCGGCGTAGCGATGGGTGAGCCGCGTGTGGTCGAGCCCGAGCAGATGCAGCATAGTGGCATGCAGATCGTGCAAGTGGACCTTGTTCTCAACCGAGAAATAACCGTAATCATCGGTGCGGCCGTACTGAATGCCCGGCTTGACTCCTCCGCCGGCTAGCCACATCGTGTAGCCGTGCGGATTGTGATCGCGGCCGTCGTCGCCTTGTGCCGTGGGCGTGCGGCCGAATTCGCCGCCCCACAAAACGAGCGTATCGTCGAGCAGCCCGCGGGCTTTCAAATCTTGAATCAGTCCGGCAATCGGCTTGTCGACTTCCAGGGCGTTGTTGGCGTGATCCCGCTTCAAGCCGCCGTGTTGATCCCATTTGTAGCTGTGGCTGACTTGCACGAAGCGCACGCCGCTTTCGGCGAACCGGCGAGCCATCAAACACTGGCGGCCAAAGTTTTTGGTCTTCGGATCATCCAGGCCGTAGAGCGCGAGCATCGCGGGCGTCTCGTCCGAAATATCTTGCAGCCGTGGGGCGGCGGCTTGCATGCGAAATGCCAGTTCGAACGAATCGATGCGGCCTTCCAGCGCCAAATCGGGACCCGTTTGCGACAATCGCTCCTGGTCCATCTGCCGCAACAGGTCCAGTTCCAGCCGCTGGCCGCTTCGCGGTGTTTGATCGTTTTCGATGAACGGAATTTTGGCTTGTTCGGCGGCAATGCTGGCGTTGCCCAGCGGAGTGCCTTGATAAGCGGCGGGCAAAAACGCCGAGCTGTAGTTGTTTTCGGCGCCGTGCGTCAGCGTCGGACATATGGTGATGAATCCGGGCAAGTCCTGATTTTCGGTGCCCAGGCCATACGTGATCCACGAGCCCATGCTGGGGCGGACGAACGTGTCGCTGCCGGTATGCAATTCCAATAGTGCTCCGCCGTGCCGGCTATTGGAGCCGTGCATGGAATTGATCAGACACAGATCATCGACGACGCCCGCGACGTGCGGAAACAGTTCGCTGACCCAAGCGCCGCTCTGACCATGCTGGCGAAACTTCCAGGGCGATTTCAGCAGGTTGCCGGTCTCGCTGGAGACGACGCGCGGTTTGGCAAAGGGGAGCGGCTTGCCGTGGTCTCTCTCCAACAACGGCTTATAGTCGAACGTGTCGACTTGCGACGGCCCGCCGTGCATGAACAGAAAAATGACCCGTTTGGCCTTGGCCGGATAATGAGGCGGACGCGGCGCGAGCGGATTGGCGCGTACGCCGGCGGCTGCTTCCTCGGCCAACAGGCCGGTTAAAGCCAAACTGGCGAACCCGGCAGCCGAGCTGCGCAACAACTCGCGCCGCGTGAGCGGACCCTGGCAGTCGCAGGCGTTCCAGTGAGAATTCATCGCTCGCCTCCGGGCTTACTCCACAAAGATAAATTCATTGGACGAAAGAATCACGCGGCAAAGTGCCTGCCAAGCGCGGATGAGTGCTTCCTGGGGATTGGCGTTTTGCGCCGCCAGGTCGGTTTGGTAAGTCGTCACGAACTGCAAAGCGCGGCCTGTTTCCTCGGGCTTCGGCAGGCGGCTGTACGCCCGCTGGTAGGCGACGCTCACTCGCAGAGCATCATCGATATCATGACGGTTTAACAATTGGTCGGCCATGGCGCGGGTTTGCCGCAGCACCAAGGCGCTGTTCATCATGAACAATGCTTGCGGGGCTACCGTGGTCGACGACCGCTTGCCATTCATCGTGCTGGGATCCGCGAAATCAAAAGCTTGAAACACGTCGTACACGGCGCTGCGCACCACCGGCAGATAGATGGAGCGGCGACTGTTTTCGTAATTCACATCGTTGGCCGAAGCGGTGCTCGTGACGTAGGTATGGTTCTTGTTTTTGAGCAACGTACCACCCATCGACCAGTCGGCCTGGCCACTGGCGGCCAGAATCGCGTCGCGAATTTCTTCGGCCTCCAAGCGACGGCGGTTCATGCGCCACAGCAGGCGATTTTCCGGATCGACTTCGGGCGCGTGTTGATCGTAGGCCGTGCTCATCTGGTAGGCGCTCGAGAGCATCACCAGCCGGTGCATGGTTTTGATACTCCAGCCCGATTCGACGAATCGCCTGGCCAGCCAGTCCAACAACGCCTGGTTATCGGGCCGCTCGCCGAGCCGACCGAAGTTGTCGCTCGTGCGAACCAGGCCCTCGGCAAAATGCGATTGCCAAATGCGGTTTACCATCACGCGGCTGGTCAGCGGATGGTTGGGCCGAGCTAGCCAGTCCGCCAATTCAAGCCGGCCACTGGCCCCCGCGCCGATCGGCTGTTGAGCATCGTCCGCCAGAATGCGCGGGAATCGCCTGGGAACTTCGTCGCCTTGCGTGAGATGATTGCCGCGAATGTGCACGCGCAAGTTCTGCGGCGGGCGTTCGGCCACGGCCAGCGCTTGGGCAATCGTTGGCTTGGCTTGCTCTAAACTTTCGATTTGCTTTTTCAGTAATGAAAGCGATGCCTTGGCGTCGGGCGGGTAAAATCCGTCACGTCCTTCGGCATCCGTTGGGATCGCCAGCGGTCCCTCCGCACTAACGAGTAATTGGTGAAACGCTTCCTGGACCGCATCGGACAGAGCGGCCGGACGTTGATCGCGCTGCCAGGCCGCTTCCGCTTCACGACATAGCGTCGCATAACGCTCGGCGAGTTCAGCGAGCGAACCAGGGCGCGGCGCTCTCAACAGCGATTGCGCCACGCTCGTGCTCTCATCGAGTTGCGGCGCGGTCCCTTGTCGCTCGGCCCGCTGCCACGAGTGCCAGACTCGCATGACGGAGTCGGCATCCTCCTGGGTGCGGACGAGGTAACGCGCCCATTGGTCGAGAAAAACGGGATTCAACTCGCGCTTCTCGGGTGCTTGACCGACGGCGCGCCAACTTCCGCCGGTCGCGTCTTTGACAAAGCTGGCTGGCAACAGAGCCAGTTTATCGAGATGCGGAAATGGTCCGCTGCGCTCGAGCCGAATCACGTGTTTGCCCGACGCGAGTGGTACGACGGCTTCGATCGACCAGCTTTGCGTATCGGCGTGCCACGAACCGGTGGTCGCGCGGGCCGCATCGCTCGCAAGCTGTCGGCCATCGAGCGAGACTTCGACGGGGCGGGATTCCGCGGCCGCGTAGCGCAGCGCCAATTGATAGGTGCCGGCGGCTGGCAATTCGATGTCGTATTCGGCGAAGTTCGGCAATTGCCCCGCGTTGTAGATCACGCCGATTTCGGCCCCGTACGTCGTAAAATCGCGGACCACGTTGCCGCGCGCGAATTGCTCGGCCTCAATCAACGCCGCTGCGCCGCCGAGTTGGCCGGCTTTCAGCTCGGCGGCCAGAGCCGCCAACGCTCGCTTCTGCTGTTCGTGTTGCGCGGACACGAGCAGATAATCGGCCAGCTTGCCCCGCGCTTCGGCGACCAATTTATCATTCGCCGCATCTTTGACGGCCTTGATTTTTTGCGACGCACTGGCGATATCTTGTTCGACGCGTTTCAGTTGGGCCAACTCGTCGGGCGTCCCCAGCGACCGTTCGGACCACATCGCGACCACGCGATAGTTCTCCATGCTCTTGGTGCTTTTGAAGATGCCCGCCAGCGAGTAGTAGTCGGCCGTGGGGATGGGATCGAATTTGTGGTCGTGGCAGCGGGCACAGCCCAGCGTCAGGCCCATGAACGCGCGGCCGATCGTGTCGACCTGCTCGTCGATGATGTCCATTTCCATTTTGATCGGATCGTCCTCGGCCAGCATCTTGGGTCCGAGGACCAAAAACCCGGTGGCAACCAGCCGCTCGACGTTGGTCGCGTGATCGGCCGGTGGAAGCAGGTCGCCGGCTATTTGCTCGCGAATGAATTGATCGTAAGGCGTGTCCTTGTTGAACGCGGCGACCACGTAATCGCGATAGCGCCAGGCGTGGGCCATCGCCATGTTTTCGTCCATGCCGTTGCTGTCGGCATAGCGGGCAAGATCGAGCCAATGGCGGCCCCAGCGTTCGCCATAGCGGGGCGAAGCGAGCAATCGGTCGACCACTCGGGCAAACGCCAGAGGAGACGAATCGGCCAGAAAGGCATCGACTTCCTCCGGCGTCGGCGGCAGGCCGTGCAAGTCGAACGTCGCGCGGCGAATCAGCGTCCGCTTGTCCGCTGGCACGGCCGGCGCAAGGCCGCGCTCTTCCAACGAAGAAAGCACGAAATGGTCCAATGAGCTTTGGGGCCAGATCGCATTCTTGACTGGCGGAACTGGTGGATCGTGCGGCGGCTGGAAAGCCCAGAATGCGCGATCCGCCGCGCTGATCTCGAGCGGCGCGCCGGGTGCCGCTCGCGGCTGATCGGGTTTGGGAGCATCGGGCCACGGCGCGCCTTGCGCCACCCAGGCGGTCAGATCGGCGATTTCCTGGGTCGGCAATTTCGTTTTGGGCGGCATCTGCACGATATCGCCATGGTTGATCGCATCCACCAGCAGGCTGGCTTTGGCATCACCGGGCTTGATCGCAGGGCCGATATCGCCTCCTTTGAGCATGCCTGAGAGCGAATCGAGCCGCAGGCCCCCTTCCGGCTTGGACTCCGGACCGTGGCACTTATAACACCGTGCCACCAGCACCGGCCGGATTTTGTTTTCGAAAAAGACCCCGGCCGCCGAGTTGACAGCGACCAGCGTGCCGTCCGCGCCCAAACTCAGCGTGGCGCGCAGGCAAATCCCAAGGATTGGCAGCAAGATCGGCCAAACCAGACGCATCATGGCGGGACACCCTGCGAATTGATCGCGTGAGCAACTTGGCGTGGAGGGAGTTTCGCGAGCTGGCTTCCATTGTATAAGCTCGGGCGGGGCTTGTAACCACCGACAGCCGCCAGTGACGGGGATTTTCTTCACGGAGGCTTCGGTGCCCCGCTTGTGTGGGCCTGATCGCCGAGCGTACCATGGGGCCCAGCTTGGGTTCACTCCAGGGCGCGCAGCAAGGCTCGATTGATGTCGCATTTCTCGTGGCCGATCGACGGCAGCATTGTCGGCCTGTACCTGCTGGCCACGATGGTCGCCGGCCTCAGCGTGCGCAAATACGTGGGCAAAGTCGAGCACTTTTTGGTGGCCGGCCGGGAGATGGACGTCTACCTCGGCATCGCTTCGCTGGCGGCCACCGAGTTCGGCATCGTCACTTGCATGTACACCGCCGAATTGGGCTACAACCATGGCTTCGCCGGAGCCACCGCCGGCCTTCTTGAAGCCGCCGCCATGTTCCTGGTGGGTTACACTGGGTTTTGCATCAAGCCGCTACGCGACTCGGGCGTGATTACGATCGCCGAGCTCTTCGAAAAACGTTTTGGCCCGCGAATCCGCTGGTGGAGCGGATTGGTCATCGTACTCGGCGGTCTGTTGAACATGGGCATTTTCCTGCGGATGGGCGGCGAATTCCTGGTGTTGGTGTGCGGCTTCGATATTCGTTATTTGGAAATCGCGATGAGTGTCATGCTCGCGGCAGTGGCCATCTATACGATCCTCGGCGGCATGCTGTCGGTGTTGGTAACCGATTTTCTGCAATTCGTGGTCATGAGCGCGGGGCTGTTGGCCGTCACCTTTCTGACGCTGAAGCACGTGTCGTGGAATACTTTGGTATCGACCGTCGAGCAGCACTACGGGGCCGGCGGATTCAATCCGTTTCTCAATTCCAAGCTCGGTTGGTCGAACGTCGCGTTCAATGGACTCGTGAACACCGCCGCCGTGTTGACCTGGCAGACCACGATCGCGCGCGTGCTATCCGCCAAAGACACCCAGACCGGCCGGCGGGTTTATACCGCGACGAGCTTCTTCTTCGTCTGCCGCTTCGTCATCCCGGGAATCTGGGGCATCGCGGCCCTGGCCACGCTCAGTCCCGAAATCAGGGCCAGTACAACCTCCGCGCAAGCCATGCCGCTGTTCCTGAGCATGACCGTGCCGGTCGGTTTGATGGGTCTGCTCATCGCGGCCATGCTGGCCGCCGACATGTCGACCGATTCTTCCTACATGCTCACCTGGGGAGGCGTGATCTACAACGACCTGCTCGCGCCGTTTCGCAAAACTCACTGGTCCGAACGGCGCGGACTACTCTGGAATCGTGCCATCGTCGCGGCGATCGGCATCTTTTTGCTCGTCTACGGCCTGTGGTACCCGCTCAGCGGCGACATCTGGACCTATCTCACCGTGACCGGCACCATTTATCTCTCCAGCATGTCCACCCTGTTGATCGCTTGCTGCTATTGGAAGCGGGCCAATAGCTGGGGCGCCGCCGGCGCGATCCTCACCGGCGCGATTTTTCCCGTCGCCTACCTGGTGTTGGAGAAGCTCGATCCCACCAAGGATTTTGCCCTCTGGATCGGTCCCAATATTTCGGGCATCGCAGCCTACGTGTGCGCCGGCCTGGCAATGGTGATCGGTTCGCTTTTGAAGCCAAAGACGTTCGAGTCCTCAACGACGGGTTCCTTCCATGGAAGCTGATTTTTGGTGGCTAGTGACGGTCGCGTGCCTGGTGTGGTACTCCACCATCACGGCCTACGTGAGTATTCGCGGCGCTTGGGATATCAAAAACATGCTTGCGCGGCTGCAGGCGCTGGATACGGATCACGAAGAAGAAGACGCCTAATGCCGCGGCGACTTCAGTGCGCCGGGGAGAGTTAACGTAACTTTGCGGCGCACGGGCCTTCGACCAGGAACATCGCCGATGACCGTGGAAGGATCTCCTTCGGAACCGTTGGGTCCTCGCGAGCCTGCGGTCCAAATCGAACCCCGGACTGTGCGGCGCAAGCGGCTCGCGCGCAGATTTCTGCGAGTGTTCGTGGCGACCTATTGCGTGCTGATTGTCGGACTTTGGGGCTGGATGGTTGGCGACGGCGACCGCGGTTGGGTGGCGACGCTAATCCTGTTTGGCCCGCGCTGGATTTGCCTTCTTCCGCTACCGCTTTTGGCGATAGCCTCGCTGGCCCTCGATCGCCGAGTGTTGTGGGCGTTGGGAGCGGCGGCGGTCGTGATCGTGGGTCCCATCATGGGCTTTCGGATCCACCTGTTGCCAAACGCCCGCGGGCGTCCGACGCTGCGCGTGCTGACGTGCAATGTCGAGAAAGACGTATTTGATCCCCACGCGCTGGCGACTTTGATCGAGCGGGAACAGCCGGATGTCGTGGCGCTGCAGGAGGTCAGTAGCGCAACGAAATTCATCTGGCCGCCGGGGTGGCACATCGTCAATCGCGATGAGTTTATCGTGGCGAGCCGCTGGCCGGTTGCCGAGCGCGAGCGTCTTGTCCGGCCGCACCGGAACGACTTTTCCGCGGTTCGATTCACCGTCGAACTGCCCGATCGGGAAGTACAATTGTTCAATGTGCATTTGCAGTCGCCGCGCCCAGGATTGGAGGCGGTCCTGAATCGCAATACCGGATTGACCGTGGCTGGAGCCGGCCGGTTGAAGGCGGTACTGCATGTTCGCGCCGTCGAGTCGTGGGAAGCCAGCCAATGGATTGCCGGATTTCCCGGGCCCACGATTGTGATGGGTGATTTCAACATGCCGCTCGAGAGCACTATTTACCGTCGCTGCTGGTCGTGGCTGGCGGATGCGTTTTCGACGGCCGGCTGGGGGGTCGGATTCACCAAAATCTCGGAAAAGCGGGGCTGGAGCTACGGCGCCCGCATCGATCACGTGCTTTTCAGCCAGCCCTGGCGCAGTTTGCGCTGTTGGGTAGGCAGCGCGATAGGCTCGGACCACCTGCCCTTGTTGGCCGAGTTCCAATAGCCGCGATTGGGGACAACTCCCGCAAAATCCCGCTCGCGACGTGCTTTTTTAGCGGCTTTTCACAGCGCGAAATTCGGGGATTTGCGTCCAAAGCCAGCCACGTTGTAAAAACTGGCAATCGGTAGACGGCTCGACTATTCTGAGATTGTCGCTTCGATCGCCGCGCGGTCGACCTCTGGACCCTGTGCACATCCTCGTGAGTTCTGGCATGCGCCGTTTCATTCTGGCTCTGCGCCTTGCTTCGGCCGCTCTGGCTTTGGGTTGCGCAGAGGCCCCGCCGGCCGAAGCGGTCGTCATTTCCACGGACGATGGCAGCGGAAACACCACGGCTCCGCCGGACAATCCCGGCTGGCACGACATGGCTCGCCTCTCCAACGCCACCGCGGTTTATCTTGGCAATCGCTTGATGATCACCGCCAATCACGTCATAAGCAACGTAGGCAATTCGCCCGTGACTTTCACCGACGGACGGGAATTCAACAGCTCGGTCGGTTCCGATCTGGTGCTTACCAATCCCCCCGCACTCCAAATCCCGTCGACAACCGCCGACCTGAAAATGTTTCGCCTCGCCGCCGATCCGGGCCTCCCCGCCTTGCAGATCGACACCGCGTCGCCAACAAGCGGCGCGAAGGTCATGATGATCGGCGCAGGCCGAGATCGGGAACCGAATGAGATCGGTTGGTCGATCAGTTCGACCAATGTTTGGACGCAAACTCCGTTGCCATTTGCCAACGCCAGGGGATTTGCCGTGGACTCCAATTCGTCGCATATGCGCTGGGGCACGAACCTGGTCGTATCAGGAAACACCGTCAGCAACGGGAATACGGCTACCTTTGCCACTCGATTCGACAGCACCGGCAATCCCTTCGAAGCCCAAGCCGTATCGGGTGACTCGGGAGGCGGTGTTTTCCGGCCTGTCGACGGTCGTTGGGAGCTGGTCGGCATCATGGACACCGTCCAGGCCGCCGCCACTGGCCAGCCAAACGGCACCGCTGTGTTCGGTGAGCAATCGTTGTCGGCTGATCTGTCTCAGTACCGCGATCAAATTGAAAGTATCCTCAACCGTCCCGAGCGGCTGTGGCAGAACCAGACGAACCATTTCGACGTGGATCACTCGGGTCCAGCTAATGCACGCGATGTGTTACTGCTGATCAATCATCTTCAGAACGGCGGAGCCCGTTCTCTCAGCGGGGCGCCGTCAGCCTCGGATCCGCTGCTGGATGTCAATGGAGACGGATCGTTCAACATTCTGGATTTGTCCCAACTAATCAACGCCCTGGGTGGTAATACGGCGAATCCCGCAGTGTCGATGTCCCAGAACTCGTCCCTTGTTCCGGAACCTTCGACCGGCGTGCTGGCTTTGTTGGGCATTCTGTCGGCCGCCCTTGTTCGGCGCGTGATGATCGCGCGGCGCAAACGCTAGTTACGCCCACAGCTCGACGACCGGCCTGGCATCCGAAATCTGCCAAGGTCGCCCGACTTGTGTCGTGAGTTGCGAGTGCGGATCGATGCCCAGGGCGTGAAAGATGGTCGCCGCCAGCTCCGAGGAGGTGACGGGCGAGCTGGCGGGCGAAGCGCCGTGCTTGTCCGAACTGCCGAAGGTCCGCCCGCCGCTCAGTCCCCCGCCGGCCAGCAACACCGAAAAGACCTGCGGCCAGTGATCGCGACCGGCGTTGGGATTGATTTTGGGCGTGCGGCCAAACTCGCCGGTGACGACCACCAGAGTTTCGTCCAGCAATCCGCTGGCCGACAAATCGGCCACCAGCGCCGCGATCGCCCGATCGGTGCGCGGCAGCAAGATTTGGCGCAGCAAGTTGAAGTTGTCTTTGTGGGTATCCCAGTTTTTATCGCCGCCGAAGATCGAAGACATGCAATTGACGTGCACCAAGCGCACGCCGGCTTCGAGCAACCGCCGGCCCAGCAGAACCGATTGGCCGAAAAAATTTCGCCCGTAGCGTTCTCGCACCGCCAACGGTTCGGCCTGCAAATCGAATGCCCGCCGCGTGAGACCCGTTTCCAATAGCGAAAAGGCTTTTTCGCGGTACGAATCCATTTCGCTCAAGGGGCTGGCGCTCACCGGGCGGGCCAACCGGCCGTTGAGGTCGCTCAACAGCGCTCGACGGTCGCGCAGCCGGTCCGCCTCGACCGGTTCGCCCAACCCCAAGTCGCCCGGTCGAAAATCGTCGCGGCTCGGATCGCCGTGAGGCACGAGCGGATCGAAACGGTTTCCCAAAAAACCCGCGTTCTGGCCGGAGCGGAATTGGCCGTTGACGACCAGATAGTCGGGCACCAAGGCGAAGGGTGGCATGGCACACTTGCCTCTATCTAGCGCCGCGACCGACGAGCCGATGTGCGGATGGTCCTCGCGCGTGGAGATTTCGGCCAGATTCATGCCCCGCGGGTAAGCGTGGCCCGTGGTCATCTCGTAGGCGGCGCTGGGATGTCCGTTGTCGCGATGGGTCAACGAGCGGACGACCGTGAACTTATCGACCTGACCGGCCAGGCACGGCACATGCTCGCTGAACTGGATGTCCGGCACGTTGGTGGGAATCACGCCAAACTCGCCGCGGATTTCGGCCGGCGCGGCCGGCTTGGGATCGAAGGTATCCAGATGCGAAGGCCCGCCCTTCAAGAAGATCAAAATGCAAGACTTCGCGCGGCCAAAGCTCGGGTGGGGCGCGGGGTTTTTCGCGGCGCGGGCTTGCTGCTGGAGCAAATGCGGCAAGCTCAGTCCGACCAATCCAACCGAGCCGACCCGCAACAGTGCGCGACGATTCATGCCGTGGCCGGGCCGCCCGTCACCGCAAGCATTGTTCGCCAACCGGCTCGCCATGGCCCACCTCGCGCGCAAAATAGCCGACGCGGAGTCACGCCTGCCCTCCCCCGGGCAGATGAGTGGAATATATCAAAGCTCGCTGATGGTTACAATCAGATGTGGTACTCGGAGCACTGACCTGCGGTGTCTTGCTGAAAGGCGATATTCATTGCCTTGGCTTGCGGTGGCGACGAATCAAGACGCGTCCGGTGACCAGCGCGATTACTGCTGTGGTCAACAGCAGCAACTTATCCTGCCGAAGGACTGCTAAAACTGCGCCAGGAATCTTTACGGCCACGTCCAAGATTCCAAAGATCTTTTCTGTGACCCCCTGATTGGGCTTGTGCTCGGTCACTGGTCCCATTGAATTAGTAGAAGTCCCAACGTTGACCTCGGGGAACAATCCGCGTATGCGCTTGATCTCATCGCTCGAAAACTTCTCGGTCGGCAGGCGAATGGCATTCATATCCAATGGCTTAGCCCCCAGCAGCGACCAGAAAAATGGGACAGGGCCTGGCTTCGGCGGTAGGTTGACGGCATTGCCAAAATCACCGCCACGTATTGGTATTTCCTGACGCCACGTTTCGCGTTCCCGCACTTGGCGCAGGTTCCAACCCAGACTCCCTCCGAAGACCGTCACCACCACCAACAGCGTCCGTAGGGAGAATCTTAACCATGGCTGGCGAGTTTGAGGGATTTCGCTCATCACTTGACGCCACGATAAGGCAGGGTGGCTCTCAAGGCTTGGCCCCGATATCCAAAGCAGCCAGCCTTCGCCACGGCCGCTCAAACCATCCAGAGCGGTGGGAGCCTAGTTCGAACTGAGCTCCTTGGCCCAATCCTTCAGGCACTTTTCGCACATCGGACCCAGCGAGGTCGCTACATCGTGAATCGTCTTAGGCACGAATCCATGAAATCGCAGCAGGCGCTCGATATGGTGGAATGATTGGGGAGCGGTTGCCCCGATCATGACGGCACGGCAGGTCTTGCATAGCTTCATGAATCTCTCCTCGCGTGAAGAAACCGCCCGCAGGCGGTTCCCGTCAGACGCGTTCATTGTAGCAGAAATTGCGTCGCGATTCACGACGTTGTCGCCGATTTACAAGACACCGGCGGCCACGCCGCGCACTCAACCCCCGGGTGGCAGCGACGACTCGTTGCGGCCACCCCACGCGCCAAAAGCCATCCCTGTGGTTTTGGTCGAACCGATTACCTGCCGCCGGCAGCCGCCGCGGCTGGAGTTTGCGAGTGGCTGGCCAGAAAATCTTTCAAATCGTTGATGAATTTCGGCCGTACGAAGGCGGTCATGTGGTCGGCGCCTTCGATGACTTCGACTTTCAGGCCTGGCATGACCTCTGCCAATTCATCGACGCCCACTTTGAGCGGGTCAATTTCGCCGATCAGCGCCAGCGTGGGGACTTTGTTGGCGCGCAGTTTTTCTTCCGTCACGGCCAGGCCGCGCATGCCGCGGATGCAAGCCGCCAAGGCCTTGGCGTCGTTGGTGAGCATCAGCATTTGATTGATGGCATCGATCTGCTCTTCGCTGGGCTGGGGACGATTGGCGGGAGTCAATCGCACGATGAGCGGTCCGATTCCCTTGCCCGCGTCCAACGAGTCGGCCAACTCGGTCATAAAGTCGAGCCGCTCGTCGTTGGGTTTTGACCAGCCCGCGCCGCCCAAGGTGGCGGTGATGGCGCGCTCGGGATGGGTCATGATCAAGTAGTTGGTCATAAAGCCTCCCATCGAGTAGCCGACGATGTGCGCTTTTTGGATCTTTACGTGATCCATCAGCCGGATCACATCATTGATCATTTCCGCGCCATATTGCTTGGGATCGTGCGGCTTGTCGCTGCGACCGTGTCCCCGATTGTCCAGGGCGATCACCTGGTAATCCTTGCTGAGTGCTTTGATGATTCCCGGCAGGCCCCATTGCGGCTGGATACTGGCGGTGAAGCCGTGGATCAGCACGACGGGTTCGCCTTGCCCCTCGACGATGTAATGAATTTTGACCCCGTTGGAATCGAAGAACTCGTCTAGAGCGAACGTGCATGCTGTCGTAAGCAATAGCGCGCAAAGCGAGAGAACGGGAGCGATTCGGCGAATCATCGTGGCGTTTCCTATATAAGAGTGGAC
>JACQFF010000053.1 GCA_016200205.1 Planctomycetia bacterium | reverse complement strand
TGGCGGCCAGGGCTAGTCCGCTTGCGCCGATTATCAAACCCAAGCCGCCCATCGCGATGCCGGTCCAGCCGATGAGTCCGCCCATCATCGGCAACCAGCACGTCGCCAAGGCGACTGTGCCCAAAATCACCGCCACGCCGCCGATGATCTTGGGCGTGACCGATCCGCTATCGGCCGGCACGGCTCTGGGGAGCGGGACTGCGGCAGCCACCGGCACGCGACCGGCGACTTGAGGCGGGGGCGGGGGCGGCAAGTCGAACAACGGGTCGACCTCCTGGCTGGCGGCGCGTGGCGGCGGCGTCCGGGACGGCGGCTCAGTCGATTTGGCCGCGTGCGCTTGCGCCGCTGGCCCTGCTGGTTTTGCCGTCGGCCCTGCTGGTTTTGCCGCCGGCGCTTGCGCCGCGCCAAACAATCCTTGCACGCGCGAAGCCGGCACCCAATTGCCGCCAGCGCCCAAGCGGACCGAAGTCGCCGGCGTGATCTTGCCCTCGGAAGCCAGCTTCTTCAAGACCGCCGACGTCAGCGGGCCGTGCTCTTTGCCGCCGTGCTGGACGTACCACTCGTTCGCCATGCGCTTGACTCCACCGATACTCCCTCTCCCTCGATGGGAGAGAGGCGCTCTTCAGGGTGAAGATCTGTCGTTCAAGCCCCTCACCGTAACCCTTTCCCGCCAGGGGAGAGGGTATTTGCAGCGATGTCGGCAATCCGGGAGTACAGTTTACGACCTCGCAGGGCGCGCGGCAATCAAATCCCATCAGTTCGCCGCGAAAGAGGCGTTCAGCCTTTTGCCGGCTCTGGCTCGACGCTGCCGCGGTTGATCGCGTCGATCAACAGCCGCAATCGGCCCAGGCTGCGGCGATTGAAGCGAAAGATAAGCCGGGGGAAAGCGGCCAGATCGGGCTCGTCTTTTTCTTCCCCCAGAGGTCCGCCGAGCGTGAATTCGCCGCCGTTGATGATATCGGCGAATTCGACGTTGATTGCCGCGAGCAGCTCCTGGCTAATCGGCTCTTTCAAGCGGAACACCAGCTTGTGCTTCACGTACCGCATGCCGTGGTAAACCTTGAAGAACTTCAAAATCTCCTGGACCGCAACGTCGACGCTGTCGGTCAGTTTGTAGAGCGCGAGATCCTCGGGCGAGATCATGCCGGCACCCAACAATCGTCGCTCGATGAACTGTTGAAAGTCGGTCCAGAACGAGCCGCCGGGAGCATCGAGAAACACCAGCGGCACCATATCGCGCTTGCCGGTTTGCAGCAGCGTGAGCACTTCCAGCCCTTCGTCGAGAGTTCCGAATCCGCCCGGCAGCAGGCACACGGCGTCGCACTCTTTCACGAACATCAGCTTGCGCGTGAAAAAATACTTCATGTGCACGAGCTTTATGTCGCCGGCGATAATTGGATTGGCATATTGCTCGAAGGGGAGCATGATGTTCAGTCCCATCGAGTTTTCGCGGCCCGCGCCGACGTGGCCGGCTTCCATGATGCCGCTGGCGGCGCCGGTGACGACCAGCCACTTTTGCTCGGCCATCGCGCGGCCAAACGCCACGGCCTGTCGATAGGTCGCCTCGTCGGGGCGCGTGCGAGCCGAGCCGAAGACGGTCACTTTGCGACGCGAGCGGTAGGGCGTAAAGACCTTGAACGCGTAGCGAAGCTCGCGCAATGTGCGGCTGAGAATCTTCAAATCGCCGCGCGAGGTGCGGTCGACGGCCAATTTGTCCGCGGAGAGCTTGATCTGCTCGATCAGATCTACGATCCGGCTGCTATCGGCGATTCCGTTCCCCTCCACCAACCCTGGCTCGATATCGGGCCGGGAGGATTCTTCGGGGGTACTATCGGTCACGCAAAATGCCTCGCTAAATCAGGTTCACGAATTCGCGTCGGCCGCCGACCAAAACGGTTCTCATCGCGCCGCACTGAACAATTATACCGTGAATTCGGCCCCCGCGTACTAGCAACCCGGCGCTCCGGGTGAAAGCAAATCGCGCGCAACAACAGCCTGCCGCACGCGACAGGCTGTTGTTGTTCGCTGGGATTTATGACAAAGAGCGGCCGGCCAAAACCTATCGGCCGGTGCGACGCTAAGCCGCAAGCGGCCATGAAACGCCGCTTGCAACGGCGGCAGTCGGTTTTGTCCGTTTGCTCTAAATCGGCCTGATTCACGCCGAAGGCCGTCGAAAGTGCTGGTAGGCCAAAATGACTTCGTACAGGTCGGTCGATATCGTGATCTGGTCGTCTTCGAAATCTTTTAGCCATGTGCGTTCGCTACGGACGGCGTCGGCCAACAGCGGAAAAATCTCGCCCAAGGGAATCGAGACCGTATCCTCGGCCTGTTTGGCTTCGGTAATCGCCGCACATACGTCGGTTTGCGGACCGTAGTACACTCGCAATTGGCTTCGAGCCATGGGACGTTTCCTTACGTCTGAGATCTCGGTGAACCGTCGTCGAATCGTCGCGTCTGAAGACTCGCCGCACGGGGCGCATGCACGTCATGCTGTCTGCGCCCCCTTGCGCCTTCAAATATCGGCAAAAGGAGTGCTGCGGGTTTGATTCAATTCTCCGAAGTTGAGGTTTTTTCTCAGCGACCTTGTGACAGCGGTAAAACCTGCCGCGCCGGTCGTAAGCGCAGTAAGGGATCGTTGGGCAATCTGGTCAAGTGAATGGTGTCGAACCGCCGCGGGCCGCGGGCGGAACCTTGACAACGGGACTGGCAGGCGCTAGATTGCGAAGTTGGCAAGTCAAACGCGGTTAATCGTTTGCGTCAATCTCCACCGCGACGCGTGTAGATTCTGCATGGGTAGCACCAATACCATCGCCATCGACCTTCGTCCGGTGGCCCAAATCCTGCAGTTCTCGTTGCGCCAAGTCGAGTCCGTCGTCGAATTGCTCGATGCTGGCAACACGGTGCCATTCATTACGCGGTATCGCAAGGACCAGACGGGTGGGATGGACGAAGAACAAATCCGGCAGATTCAATCGCGCCTGATCAAAATGCGCCTGCTGGCCGAGCGCAAGCAGACCATCCTTCGCTCGATCGAATCGCAGGGCAAGTTGACGGTCGAACTGGCCGCCGAGATCGAAGCGGCCGACAGCACCAAGCGGCTCGAAGACCTCTATCTTCCGTTCAAGCCCAAAAAGCAAACCCTGGCTACCGTGGCCCGCGAACGGGGTCTCGAACCGTTGGCCGACGAAGTCGTGGCCGCGGCACCGAACTGCGTCGATCTCGACGCGCGGGCCATGGATTTCGTCAATCATGACCACGGCGTCACCAGTGCGGCCGATGCCTTGCTGGGCGTTGGCCACATCTTGGCCGAGCGTCTCAGCGAACGGGCCGACCTGCGGCAGCGATTGCGCAAGATTCTCAATCGCACCGGCAAGCTGGTGAGCAATCGGGCTGAGGCCAACGAAAAACTGGCCCAAGGTTTTCGCGATTATTTCGAATTCAACGAAACCTTGGAGCGCGTGCCCCAGCATCGCGTTCTGGCGATCAATCGCGGCGAGAAAGCCAAGGTGCTGCGGGTCAAGATCGAAGCCGACATGGAAGCCATGCAAGCCGCCGTCGACGATTTGGTCGTTCCCACGGATCATCCACACTCCGATTTCCTGCGCGGCTGCGGGCGCGATGCGCTCGGACGGCTGGTCTTTCCGAGTCTTGAGCGCGAGGTGCGACGCGAATTGACCGACTGGGCCGAAGCCCATGCCGTGGAAGTCTTCGCCCGCAACTTGCGCAATCTGCTGTTGCAAAAACCGGTGCGTGGCCGGCGCGTGCTGGCGGTCGATCCCGGCTTCAAAAGCGGTTGCAAGCTGGCGGCGCTTGACGAATTCGGCAATCTGCTCGACCAGGCCGTGATTCACCTGGTCGGAAAGCCCGAGCGAAAGCAAGAAGGCCGGACCAGGCTGGTCGAAATGATCAAGCAGCATCAACTCACTGTGACCGCCATCGGCAACGGCACCGCCTGTCGCGAGACCGAGGAATTGATGTCGGAACTTCTGGCCGGCGATCTGGCCGAGCAGGGCGTGGCCTATGTGATCGTCAACGAAGCCGGCGCGAGCGTGTATTCGACAAGCCCCCTGGGGCGCGAGGAATTTCCCGAATACGACGCCACGCTCCGCGGCGCGATCTCGATCGGCCGGCGAATTCAGGATCCCTTGAGCGAATTGGTCAAAATCGATCCGGCGTCAATTGGCGTGGGCATGTACCAGCACGACGTCAAAGCCAAGCACCTGCGGGCGTCGCTGGACGCGGTGGTCGAATCGTGCGTGAACTACGTCGGCGTGGATCTAAACACCGCCAGCCCGGCGCTATTGAGGTACGTGTCGGGTTTGAATCAACTCACGGCCCGCCGTTTGTATGACTACCGCGCGCAGAACGGACCGTTTCGTAATCGCGAGCAACTCAAGGGCGTGCCCGGCTTTGGCGAGGCGGCGTTCGTGCAAGCGGCCGGTTTTCTGAAAATCGGCGACGGCGACAATCCGCTTGATGCCACCTGGATTCATCCGGAAAGCTACTCGCTGGCCCAGCAGGTGCTGGAGCGAATGGGCTGCACGCTGGCCGACCTGGCCGAAAAGGAGGCGGCCTCGCGCATCGCCGAGCGAACCGCAAAATTGGAGCTCGATGGCCTGACCGCCCAATTGGACGCTGGAGCCCTGCTGCTCAAGGACATTCTGGCCCAACTGGCCCGCCCGGGCCGCGACCCACGCGAAGATCTGCCGGCCCCATTCTTCAAGAAGGGCGTGATCAAACTCGACGACTTGACTTCCGGCATGGAGCTCTCGGGCACGGTGCTCAATGTGGTCGATTTTGGGGCCTTTGTCGACATCGGCCTGCACGATACGGGCTTGGTGCACATCAGTCAGTTGGCGAACAAATACGTTCGCGATCCTCACGAAGTCGTTTCTGTGGGCGACATCGTCAAAGTCTGGGTGCACGAAATCGACAAAACCCGCCGCCGCGTTTCATTGACTATGATCGCCCCGGGCACTCAGCGGACGCAGCCGCCCCGACGCGGCGACAAGCGCAAAGGCGATGGCAAACGGGGCGCACCACCGTCCGAGCCCACCGCCGCGCCGGCCGACGCGCAAGCGGCGACGCCCCCCGTGCCCGCCGAGGCCACCGCCACCCAGGAGCGCCGACCCGCTCGTCCGCAACAACAACGACAACAGCAGGGGGGCGACCGTCGTCCCGACCGCGCTTCGCGTCCGGCCAAGCCGAACTTCAAAGCCCGCCCCGAGCACAAGCCCAAGCCCAAGCCGCTGGTTCCGCTGACCAGCGAAATGAAAGCCGGCAAGGAGCCCTTGCGCACCTTCGGCGATTTGAAACAATTCTTCGAATTAAAGACCGAATCCGAACCGGGCCCGGAAGAATCAAAATCGGAAGCGTGAAAGAGAAGCTGGAGGGTGAAGGCGAAAGGCCAGAGAAAACTCTCTTCCGCTAGCCTTGATACAGGAGGTATTGGTACAGTTCGCAATACCGACTGCCGATTTTTGGCGACCCCCAGCAGGAAACCGGTGAGAGGCCCGAGGCCACATGCTTCCTAAAGCCTCCCGCCCACAGCCTTCAGCCTTGCTTCATCCATGATGGACTTTCAACAGCGATTGGAAAAGGCGATTCAGCGGGGGCAGCGGTCGCACGACGCCGAAGCCCGGGCGCGGGCCGAGCAGGCCATGGGAGAGGAAGAGCTCAAGCGGTTGCACTCGCAATATCGCCTGCAACTCGCGGATCATATCGAACAGTGCATGCGACAACTGCCGCAGCACTTTCCCGGCTTTCGTTTCGAAACGCTCGTGGGCAGCCGCGGCTGGGGAGCCGCCATCAGCCGCGACGACTTGTCGCTTTCCGATGGCCGGCGGCAGAATCTTTTCAGCCATTTGGAAGTCGTCGTCCGGCCCTTCTCCACGTCGCATGTGCTGGAGTTGGCCGCCAAGGGCACGATCCGCAACAAAGAAATCTACAACCGCAACCAGTACCAGGTCTTGGCCGACGTCGACATCGCCACCTTCCGCGAGCTGGTCGACCGCTGGATTTTGGAATACGCCGAACTCTACGCGGCCAAAAGCTGAATCGCCGAATATTCTCCGCATGATCTTCAGCATTTTCGTTGCGACGATGTTCCCTTCCCGGAGTAGAGTCGAGAGGTGACGCGGTGGTTTAGGCGGGGCCTATCTGTTTCCGGCGCTTTCGGTTGCCGGTGCCTCACTAGCCGAGCCATGCTCCGTTTTCACCTCCCGCTCATCAAACCGGACGTGCGGATTTCCCGCATCC
>JACQFF010000219.1 GCA_016200205.1 Planctomycetia bacterium | reverse complement strand
CCCTTACTCCCCCCGCTGCCGCAATTCCACCCTCACCACCGCCGCCTAAACGACGAATGTGTTCTTACGCCCGTTTTAAGCCGATTTTCCGGCTAAGGAACGACTCAAAAATAACTTCGTCCGCAAACACCTCTCCCTCTGGGAGAGGGCGGGGTGAGGGAAATCAAAATGCCGAAGTTATTTTTGATTCGCCCCTAAATCACCCGGCAAATGAAGCACTTGAGATATTCGCTCTCCAGGCAAGTTACGGCCAGCGGGTGATCCGGCGCGGCGCCGCGCATCTCGAGCACTTGGATCTCGCGGCCGGTTTGCTGGGCGACGCCGACGAGCATGTAGGTAAAATCCTCGCGGCTCACCTGGCCCGAACAACTGCACGTCACCAGGATTCCGCCCGGCTCCAACACGTCGACAGCCAGGCGATTCAGCCGGTGATAGGCCCGCAGGGCCTCGTCGACCGCCGCTCGGTTGCGGGCGAACTTGGGCGGATCGAGCACCACGCCGCCAAACCGCTGGCGCTCGGCGGCCAAACCTTCCAGAGCCTTAAAACCGTCGGCCACGTCGAAGTGGACGTTATGCGCATGATTCAATTCGGCGTTGGCTCGGGCCAAGGCGATAGCTTTCTGACTCGAGTCAAAGCCGAGCACTTCGTGGGCATGGCCGTGCACGGCCGCGTTGATGCTGAAGCCGCCCGAGTAGCAGAACATGTCCAACACGCGCCGGCCGAGAAAATATTCGGCGGCCGCGCGGCGGTTATCGCGCTGATCGAGATAGAAGCCGGTCTTTTGTCCCTCCGCCAGGTCGACTCCATACCGCAAGCCGTTTTCGCTAATGAACACGGGGCCTTTCGGCGCTTCACCCCAATATAGCCCGTCGCGCAGCTCGATCCCTTCGGCCTGGGCGACCCCCTTTTCGGTGCGAACAAAAATGCCGCGCGGGTGCGCCGCCTCGACCAAGAGGGCGACGATTTCGTCCAGCCGTCGGGCCATGCCCAGGCCGGTGACTTGAATGGAGAGCCAGTGAGTATAGCGATCCACGACCAATCCGCTCAGGCCGTCGGCTTCGCTAAAGACCAATCTGGCCCCGCCCTCGGGATCGATCAGGCCCAGTTGTTTGCGCAGTTCGAGCGCCGTTCGTAACCGGCGGAACCAGAAGGCATTGTCGAGCGCTTCTTCGTTGGCCCAGGTGTAGAGCCGCACGCGAATTCGGCTTTGACTGTTGAAAATACCGCGCGCGACGAACTTGGCCGACTCGGAGAGCAGATCGACCACGTCGCCATCTTGCGAGTTACCCTCGATTCGGGCGATCGCCGTATCGAGCACCCACGGATGCCGGCCGTAAAAGGGCCGCGCCTTGCGCGGCTTTAGAATCGCTTGCGCCACGGCAAAGCCGGGGGCCGTTTCGCGCAATGTGGGAGCGGCGGACACGGAAGGCATATCAGACATGGACAAATTGATCCTGCGGTGGTGCGCAAAATAGGAGTCGGCTTCTTCCTGGCTGAACCGCCGAGGAAGCTTTACACTCATAGATTAGCTGGCGGTTCAATTTTGATTATGGCGGTCTGTGCCCGATCCGGATAGGTACGCGTCACCATGCGGGTTGAACTTGACCATTTTTTTATCCGCACCTCGGTCGGTGCTCCCGAGGCCGACCGACTGGTCGAGTTTGGCCTCAGCGAAGGGGCGCCCAATCGCCACCCCGGGCAAGGGACGGCGAATCGCCGTTTCTTCTTCTCGAATGCCTTTCTCGAACTGCTTTGGGTTGAGGATCCTGCGGAGGCACAGAGCAGCCTGATCCGCCGCGCGAGGCTATGGAAAAGGTGGTCGCGTCGCAGTCGTGGTAGCTCGCCTTTTGGCATCTGCCTGCGTCCTGTTGGGCAGCAGGCGGGCGAAATCCCGTTTCCGGCTTGGGAATATCGACCGCCCTATCTGCCCGACCCATTGGTAATCCAGATGGGTGCTAATTCCGAAGTGCCGACCGAGCCGCTCTTGTTCTACATCAAATTTGGTCGCCGCGCGGACTCCGCCGAAGAATCCAGGCGACAGCCCCTGGAGCACGTGGCGGGCTTGAAAGCGGTCGCTCGACTTCGTGTCAGCAGCCCGCACGCCGACGCGGCCTCCGCTGTGCGTCGTGCCGTTAAACGGCAGTGTCCGTGTTTGAGTTTCGTCGCCGGGAGCAAAGACTGCGTGGAAATCGGTTTTGACGGGGAGACCGCAGGGAAGTCGATGGATTTCAGGCCGACACTGCCGTTGATATTTCGGTGGTAGCTACGCAACCCTTCCGCATTGCGTGGGTCGATCGGCTGGCTTATCCTGACAGGCAAACTCCCAATCGGCCGCTCGTCGAGCGAGCCGCGCGGCTGCAGCCGGACCGGACGCACCCCTCGGACGAAGGCGCGAGCATGTCGAATAATTTGATCCCCTCCATCGCGTTGTTAGCCGTGTTTCCAACCCTCTCTGCCGGCGCGGCAGAGGGGCCAGTCGCTCAGGTCGTGTTGGGCATTCACGGCGGCACCGGCATGCCCAAACATGACATGACGCCGATACTGGAAAAAGCGATCCGGGCCGATTTGCAGCGAGCGCTGGAAGTCGGATTGGCCCAGTTGCGCAATCCCCGGGGCACTTCGCTCGATGCGGTGGAAGCCGCGATTCGCTTCCTCGAAGATTCGCCTCTGTTCAACTCCGGCAAGGGAGCCGTGTTCACTCACGAGGGGCGTAACGAATTGGACGCCTCGATCATGGAAGGCAAAACCAAGCGGGCGGGAGCCGTGGCGAGCGTGATGATTGTCAAAAACCCCATCTCCGCCGCTCGGGCGGTGATGGAAAAATCGAAACACGTCATGCTCATCGGCCGCGGCGCGGAAGTCTTTGCCACCAAAGCCGGCCTCGAGATCGTCGACCCAGCGTACTTTTGGACCGAGACCCGCTGGAAGGAAATTCAGGACGAGTGGAAAAAGGAGGCCCAACCGGCGCCGCAGGAAAAACGCGGGGCAGGGCACATCGTCGTGCCCGCGCGTCAATGGGGCACCGTGGGAGCGGTGGCGCTCGATCAGGCGGGTAACTTGGCCGCGGGCACCTCGACCGGCGGTATGACGAACAAACAATTTGGCCGCGTCGGCGATTCGCCGATCATTGGCGCCGGCACGTATGCCGACAACGAAGCCTGCGCCGTGTCGGCCACCGGACACGGCGAATACTTTATCCGCTACGCCGTGGCCCACGACATCGCGGCATTGATGAAATACAAAGGGCTGTCGGTCGATGTGGCGGCGGCCGAGGTGGTCGAGCACAAACTCAAGGCGGCCGGCGGCGAAGGCGGCGTGATCGCGCTGGACGCCAAGGGAAACTTCGCCATGCCCCACAACACCGAGAGCATGTACCGTGGCTACGTGACAAGGGACGGTAAAACGAAAGTGCTCTTGTACGCCGATTAGCACTCTGGCCGGGCGGCGCGGAGGGAAAATGGCAATATCCGCAACCCACTACTACCTTATTCGCGAGTTGTTCGAGCGCGGATTGTTGCCCAGAAACGGAGCGCTACTGGAGATTGGCGAGGCAAACTGGTACGGCAACGTATCCGTGCCGGCGATCGTGGGCGACATCAAGAAATTCGTAAACGATCCGGACCGCCGCGAGGCGCTCATCAAACGGCTAATGGACATTGCCGAAGCGCGAGAAAAAATGGCGTTGTTCGATATGGCAAAAGTCTTTTACGAGCTGTTTTTCGCGCCGTCGGAAGTACAGGCGGTGGATTTCGAAGGGAGCCAAATCGCCCGGAAGCTGGATCTGAACTGCCCGATCCAACTCAATCGTCGCTTCGACGTGGTTATCAACCACGGAACCGCGGAACACATCTTCAACATTGCCCAGGTCTTCAAGACGATCCACGATTACACGGTGCCGGGCGGCATGATGATCCACGAGAGTCCGTTTACAGGATGGATCGACCATGGTTTCTATAATCTCCAGCCAACCTTTTTTTTCGACATGGCTGAGTTCAACCGGTATGCGATTCGCGGTATGTTCATCGAGGATATCAATGCACAATCGCTTGGTCAGATCAGGACGCGAGAGGACGTGTATGAATTGGCGAAGTCCAAGCATCTACCCGAGAACTCATTGTTGTTTACGATCTTGATAAAGAGCGCCGACGATTCTCCCTTCCAAATACCGATCCAGGGTTATTATCGGCAGGCTTTGCCGGAACGCGGGATGGCCGCCTGGCGCGATCTGCGATAGGGGCCACCAAGGATGATCGCTTGGGTCCAACCATCACTAGCCGCTGTGTATCGCTCTATTTGTACAGCGGGCCGGTGATTTCGACCGGGCGGATGTCCAGGCGGATGTTGGCCACCGTGTAGGCGCCGGCGCCGCTAGCGGACGTGAACCAGCCGACGCTGTCGGCGGCTCGATAAAAGCGAAACTCGAATCCCCGCGTCGGCTGCTGCCGCGCCGCGGCGCCATCGAATGCCAGCCCAATCGCTTCGGGATTCTTGTTGTCGATCAGTTTGCCCAGCAGGTCGGGCAGGGCCAGGTTGCCGAGAATGTCATTGGCGAACAACGTGACATCGCGGCTGGGATGAAACGCCGGGCTACCGGGATCGATGAACTGATCGGCCTTTTTTTCGGCCGAAGGGGTCAACTCGAGCGTTTGCAAATCCATTGCGTCACCGCGATCCAAATACGTGAGCCGGGCGTTTTTTAGATTGAAGCCGTGGATCGTCGGATCGCTGGTGGCTTGCGACAAGTCCATCACGATCGCGCCTTTGTAGCCGATGACGCTCATGTTGCGCCCCTGGCGCACGATGACGGCCGTGTTTTCATCGACGCCGACGCCGAACTTGATCGCCAGGGTTTGCATCGCGACCAAAGTGCGGCCAAACCGGCCCCGAGCCAGGCAGTGTTGGTCCACGAACCAGGCCGGATCCAAAAACCCCAGGCCCGGCGCGAGATCTTTTCCCAAGCTCAGGCCATCTTGCATTGATTTGAGCACGCTTGGCGGTTCGCGAATCATCATCCGGCTCATCGCCGCCGCCCCGGCGCTAGAACCGGCCACGACGCCGCCGCGACGATAAACTTCCCAGATTGCCTCCAGCATCGGAGTGCGTTCGCCCGCGCTCGAACCGAGGGCAGTCGTGATGCGCGATTGCGCCCCGCCGATGAAGTACACGCCGCCGGCCGCTTTGACTTGCTCGATCAACTTCGGATCGACGACCGCTTGCTTGATGTCGACGTCGCTCCTGTCGCCCCACAGCGGCAGTAAAAACGCGTCGGCGCCGGCCTGGTGCAAAGCAGCGACCGAACGGCTGCCATACTTGAGCGGATCGCTGCTGGCCGTTGGAAACACGGCGATCTTTGCGCCGGTTCCCCCGGCCAATTCGACAACCGCCTTCCAGACATCGGTCTGCGTATAGCGCAGGGCCCCGCCGACAATGACCAGTGAGCCGTGGTTGTCAGGCTCGGCCGCATTTAAGACGAGCGTGGTCCAATATGTTGCGATTAGCAATCCCGCGACGAATCGCATGGCTCTCTCGCAAGAATCAAGTCGCGCAGGGACGGTTGCTGGCGTGTGGAGTGCTGACTGAAATCTAGTCGCTCGGCGGAGGGAATTCCAGAAAAAAATCTACCGAGCGCTGCGGCGTCGATTGGGCGAAGTTACAATGGGCTCCGCTCGGGACGGGGGCGAAACTCGCTCCGCCGCAAGATTGCCCGAGCCCAGCTCGAATTGCATCTTCGACGGAGACTCCTCAAGTGATGAAATGGTGTTGCTCATTCGCTTTTTTCGTCCTGTTCTCCAGGCTGGCTTTTGCGGCCGATGACATTATGTACGAGCGGGTGCTCGGCCCGGAATTTCCCGGCAAGTACAAGCATCCCGCCTCGATCGACGAGTTGGCCAGCGGCGATTTGTACATCGCCTACTATGGCGGCGACGGCGAGTACGCCGAGGCGACGGCCGACTATGGAATGCGGAAGCAGAAAGGCGAGACCAAATGGTCGGACCCAAAAATCATCGCCGAGACCCCATTTTTTTCCGATGGCAACGCCGTCATTTGGCAAGCGCCCGATGGGCTGGTATGGCTATTTTACGTCGTTCGCTTGGGCGATACCTGGTCGACGTCGCGCATCCACGCCAAGATCTCGCGCGATGACGCCCGGACCTGGAGTGATTCGTTCCCAGTAGCGACCGAACAAGGCATGATGGTCCGCAGCCGGCCGATCGTACTGGCCGGAGGCGACTACCTGCTGCCGATCTACCACGAAACGGGCCACGACACCGAGACCGTCGGCGCCGACAGCACCTCGCTCTTCATGCGATTCGACGTGAAAAAGAAAAAGTGGAGCGAGACCAGCCGCATTCGCTCGGCCAAGGGCAATATCCAACCCTCCGTGGTGCAGATGACGGGCGATTACCTCGTGGCCTACTGCCGGCGCGGCGGCGGATACGGGCCGGGCACCGAGGGCTACATCGTTCGGGCCGAATCGCGCGATGGCGGAAAAACCTGGAGCCAAGGCCGCGACACGAAATTTCCCAACCCGAATGCGGCCATCGATTTCATCAAACTGCAAAATGGACATCTGCTGCTGGTCTACAACGACAGTGGCACCGAGCGCACTCCGCTGGCGGTCGCCATTTCGACCGACGGCGATAAAACCTATCCGTACCGCCGCAACATCGCGGTGGGCAACCACGACTATGCCTATCCCTATGCCATTCAAACCAAGGATGGCAAGATCCACCTGGTCTACACGTCCGAAAAGCGCAGCGTGATCAACCACACCGTGTTCGAAGAATCAGCCATTTTGGCCGCCGGCGCGCCGGCGAAATAAGTGGGCTGCGGGCCCAACCCAAAAGAACTTCCGACCACGACGGCACAAAGGACACGAAGACGAAAACGTGAAAGAGGCTGCCGCCCGGGGGTTCGAGGATATTGAGGACTTTCCCCTCTCGCCTACGGCCCGCGGCCTCCGGCCGCTTCGATCTTTGCGCCCTTTGTGGTCAAGTTTGTTCGTGATCAGGTCGTGGTAAGATTATTTCGGCTTTGCTCGCTCGCGACACATGGCCGCGAATCGACCAAAAATGCGCTGGGCCAAGGGCGCCATCTTCGCCAGTTCGGCCGGAGCGCGGCGGCGGATTTCGTGCGGGTTGATTTCGTCAAGGTTTTTCAATTCGCCGCACAGATCCGGATCGACGAGCCAATCGGCCACCATCTCGGCCGTCATTTCCAAATGAAATTGCAGGCCGTAGGCGCTGGCGCCATGGCGGAAGGCCTGCTGCTCGCATGCGGCGCTGCGCGCCAAATGGACGGCCCCTGGGGGCAGGTCGAACGTGTCGCCGTGCCACTGAAACACGGTTTCCGTGCCGCGGCTGCCGGCCAACAGCGGGTCCTCCAGTGCCGTGGGCAGAAACTCCAGATCATACCAGCCGACTTCCTTGACTCTATTAGGGAAGACCCGGGCACCGAGCGCTTTGGCCAATAGCTGCGCGCCCAAGCAGATGCCCAACGTCGGCACCCCGGCGGCGACCGCCTGCCGCAGCCACTCGACTTCCGTGGCCAGAAAGGGATAGCGATCGGTTTGGTCGACGTTCATCGGGCCGCCCATGACGACAAAGCCGGCGAGTTGATGGGGTTCAAAACCCGCGCGCTCGATGGCCGGCCAATTCTTGGAAAAACAGTCGACGACTTCCACTTCCAACCCGCCGTCGCGCAGGACCGCTTCCAGGTTGCCCAGTGTTTCTTGTGGCGCGTGCCGCATGGCTCTCACATGTTTCATCTGCGCGAATGCCCAGGCGCCCCGAATCGAAAACGAAATAGAGGGAGCTCATCCAAGCTCTCTGATCGCCGCGATCACTTCCGCGTCGTGGCCGTCGACGTTGACCTTCTTCCACACCTGCGCGATTCTGCCGTCGCGATCGATCAGAAACGTCGAGCGCTGGATGCCCATCGATTTCTTGCCGTACATGTTCTTTTCGCGCCACGCGCCGTACTTCTCGGCCACCTTGTGATCGGTGTCGGCCAAGAGCGGGAAGTTGAGCTTGTATTTGTCGCGAAATTTTTCGTGGCTGGCCACGCTATCGGCACTGATGCCGAACACCAGGGTGCCCAGCTTCGCCAGCGCCGGTTGGCGGTCGCGAAACGCGCAAGCTTCTCTCGTGCAGCCGGGCGTGTCGTCTTTCGGATAGAAATAGACCACGACCGGCTTGCCGCCGAGGGCCGACAGCTTCACTTTGGCGGCCTGATCGGAGGGCAACGTAAAATCGGGGGCTTTGCTGCCCACTTCAACCCAATCCGCCATCGGTGTTAAGCTCCTTAAGTACAAAATCAATATGCGGTCCAACTCCCTACCATATCCTCCCGGGACCATGCAGCAAGGGGGCGCTCGGCAGCCGAAAAGACTGAGTTGGGCTGGCCGTTTTGCCCCAGTCAGGCCGTTGGCTTGACGGTCCCCTCAGTATAAAATAGGGACGTAAGAGGTTCTGGCTATCCGTAAACGTTGGAAAGGACACTTTTGGCTATCGCTAGTCCTGTCGTCAACTTGGGCCAGCAATCCAACCGCAGTCTCGAGCGCGCTCTGGCTGCCGCTCGAGTCGCCGATCTGAACCGTGGGCGAGATATCGCGATTATCGACCTGCGCCAGATCACACCCGTCTTCGACTACTTCGTCCTGGTCACCGGCAGCAGCCGCCGGCAGTTGCATGCCATCAGCGAAGAGATCGACGACGTCCTGAAAAAAGAGTTCAACGATCACCGGCTGGGCATGGAGGGGTACGCCGAAAGCCGTTGGATTCTCCTCGATTTCGGCGATGTGGTGGTGCACCTGTTCGACGAAGAAACCCGCCGCTACTACGATTTGGAACAACTCTGGGCCGGAGCCGAGCGGGTGCCGTTCGACAGCTCCCAGCAAAAAATCGTGCCCAAAACCCCCGACGAACCGGCCTGAGCCACAGCCCTTCAATCGGCCGCCCGTCGCCGTTTGGGGTTGCATGCTTCTTGCCCAAGTTGGCAAACTTTAGTCCGATTACAGGGGGATCGGATTTCTCACGACAAAGGCACGAAGGATCCAAAGATGCTGTCGGCACGGTGGCCGTCATACTCGCCCATCGTTTCTCTTTGTGGCCATTTGGTCATGGTTTGCCCGCTTGGTTTCGATGAACATTCTCGCCGAATTACAGAACCGCTTTCGGGCCTCCTTGGCCGGCATTGGTGACGATCCGACGGAACTGGTCGCCATGGTGCGGCCCAGCCAGGATCCGAAATTCGGCGATTACCAGGCCAATTTTGCCATGCCATTGGGCAAGCGGCTGGGCCGCCCGCCGCGCGACGTGGCGGCCGAAATCGTCGCGAAATTATCGGTCGATGATTTTTGCGATCCGCCGCAGGTCGAAGGGCCCGGCTTCATCAACCTGCGTCTCAAAACCTCGTGGCTCGCCGCCGCGGTCGAGCGGGCGCTGGCGAGCGATCGCCTGGGCATCGAGCCGGCCGCCGTCCCGCGGACCTATGTGGTCGACTATTCGGCCCCGAACGTGGCCAAGCCGATGCACGTGGGCCACATTCGCTCGACGGTCATCGGCGATTCGCTCAAACGCACGCTCCGTTTTCTCGGCCATCGGGTGATTGCCGACAATCACATCGGCGACTGGGGCACGCAGTTCGGCATGATTATCTACGGCTACAAGCATTTTCTCGACCGCGCGGCGTACCAGTCCAAAGCGGTCGAAGAATTGGGCCGGCTCTACCGTCTGGTCAACCGGCTGGTCGGATACCACGAGGGCCAGGAGACGCTTCCGAAGCTGCGCGAGCAGCTCAGTGCGCAGCGGGCCGAGGTTGCCAAAGCGGCGAAGACACCGCCCCTCGGCGACAAAGGGGCCGATAAAAACGCCGCCAAGGCCCTGCGCCGCGCCGAATCGATTTCGAAAGAGCTTGCCTCCTCGCTCGCGGCGCTCGAAACCAGCCTGGCGGAAGTGGATCGCGATCCGGCTTTGTCGGCGCTCGCCCGCCGACATCCTGAAATCGCGCGCGCCGTGTTGGCCGAGACGGCCAAACTACATCAAGGCGATCCGGAAAATTTGCGGTTGTGGCGAGAATTCTTGCCCCCTTGCCTGGCCGACATCGAGCGGATCTACCTGCGGCTCGGCGTCACGTTCGACTACACGCTGGGCGAAAGTTTTTATCACGATCGGCTCGAGTCGGTCGTTGATGACCTGCTGCGAAGCGGCATTGCCCGGGTCAGCGACGGCGCGGCGTGCGTGTTTCTCGCAGGCCAAACCACGCCCTTGATCATCCGCAAGCAAGACGGCGCGTTTTTGTACGGCACGACCGATTTGGCCACCATTGAGTATCGCGTGCAAACGTGGTCCCCAGATGCGATTCTGTACGTTGTCGATCATCGCCAGAGTCTGCACTTCGAGCAGCTTTTCGCCGCGGCGCGCGCGTGGGGCTATAAAGATCTCGAACTTCAGCATATCAGCTTCGGCACGGTGTTGGGCGACGATGGCCGGCCATTCAAGACGCGCTCTGGCGATACGGTGGGGCTGGGGGGGCTTTTGGACGAGGCGGTGCGCCGCGCACACCAGGTCGTCAGCCAGGGGGACGACGCCAAGCCCGGCGGCGCCGAAATCTCACCCGAGCGGCGGCAGCAGATTGCCGAAGTAGTGGGCATTGGCGCGCTGAAATACGCTGACCTGGCCCAGAACCGCACCAGCGATTACATGTTCAGTTACGATCGCATGCTGGCGATGAACGGCAACACGGCCACCTATATGCAATATGCCTACGCCCGCGTGCTGAGTATTTTTTCGAAGGGGGAGGTCGACGCCGGGGCGCTGCGTGCAAGCGGCGCCGGGGTGGATCTCGCGCACCCGGTCGAGCGGGCCTTGGCGCTTTCGCTGTTACAGTTTTCCGAGGCCCTGGATCAGGCGGTGGCCGAATACCGGCCCAATTTCCTGACGGCCTATTTGTTCGAGGTCGCCAACCGCTATTCGAGCTTTTTCGAGCAGTGCCCGGTGCTCAAAGCGCCCAGCGAAGCGAGCCGCGCCAGCCGTCTCTTGTTGTGCGATCTCACGGCCCGCACCCTGCGCCAGGGACTGGAGTTGCTGGGCATCCAGGTGGTCGACAAGATGTAGGCGAAAGACTTGAGGCGGTACGCCGAAGGGCTGGAAGCCTCTCGGATAGCACCGACAACGTGTTGTCGGTGCTGCAAAGCAACGAGAGGCTTGTCAGAGAGGTTTCTCGCCTTTCGGACGCGAATTTGGAATCCTCTTGTCCCTTGGACATCCAAACAACTAGCCGCCTGGGCTACCCCTGTGCCTCTACGAACGCGGCTGGATTCAGCTACACTTTTACCGCGGTTTCATAGCGCCCGAAAATCATTCGGCCGGCGCTGGTTTGCAGCACGCTCGTGACCGCGATTTTCACGCTCTTGTTGAGATGCTCGCGGCCTCCTTCGACCACGATCATCGTGCCATCATCGAGATAGCCGACGCCCTGGCCGGCCTCTTCGCCGAATTTGACGATTCGCACTTCCAGGTTTTCGCCCGGCAGCACGATCGGCTTCAAGGCATTGGCCAGGTCATTCAGATTGATGACCCCCACGCCGTGCAGCCGCGCCACTTTGTTGAGGTTGTAATCGTTGGTCACGATTTTGCCATCCAGGTACTTGGCCAACAGCACCAGCTTCAGGTCCACCGGCTGGCCGGCGAAATCGGGCAGTTCGCGGTCATAGATCTTGAAATCGACTTCGGTGTTGTTGCTCAGTCGATTGAGAATGTCGAGTCCGCGGCGGCCCCGGCTGCGGCGCAGCCGATCGGAGCTGTCGGCCACGGCTTGCAATTCGGCGATTACGAACCGCGGCATGATCAATTGATTGTCCAGAATCTTGGTTTCCACGACGTCGGCGATCCGGCCGTCGATCACCACGCTGGTGTCGAGCACATAGGGCTTGAGCCCTTTGACTTCTTTGACGAACTCGACGTAGGGAATAATGAATCGAAAATCATCTTTCGTCTGCAGCAGCAGGCTGATGCACGTGTAGCAGATCACCATGCCCAACACCAACTCGGACCATTGGTTGAAGGGAGGTTTTTCCGGCAGGATAGGGTTGAGCGCCAGGCGTAGCACGTACGTGAGAAAGAGCCCCACCAACAGCCCGACGTACACGGCCGAGACCGTGTCGAGCTGCTTGCGGCGGACGAACATGTCGATGCCGATCACGGCCGCCGAAAGCAACATCAACCCGCCGAAAACAAGCCAGGGCAGATTGGCCGGCTCGGCGCCCAGGGCGGGCGAGCGAATCAATTGCACCCCTAGGCCCGCCGCCACCAACACAAACATAAACCGTAGTACGAGCAGTGCCATGACAGGCCCTTGGTCGCGTAAGGGGCGAACGGAAAAGCAAAAGCCTATTTTAGATGTCAGCTTTGGGCGTTTCCAGTCCCGGCACGCCGTTGCCAAATAGCCGTTTGTACTCGCGCCAGGCGAAGCGATCGGTCATGCCGGCCAAATAATCGCCCACCGAGCGCCGGATACCGACCACGGACGAGCGGCGGCGAAAACTCTCCGGCAACAGCTCGCTCTGGGCCACGAAAGCCTCGAACATCGCGCGCAAGGCCGCCTGGGCCTCGCGGCGGTGCATGAGCACGCTGGGATGCTGATAAACGCGGCTGCGCAGAAACCCTTCCAGGTCTTTCTTGCGAGCGGCTAAATCCTCGCTGGCCACGATGATCAGCTCGGCTTGTCGTACGGCCTGGGCACTGTCAAAACGGCCTTCGGCTAAGCGCTGGCTGGCCCGATC
Organism: Planctomycetia bacterium; assembly: GCA_016200205.1. Classification (GTDB taxonomy): domain Bacteria; phylum Planctomycetota; class Planctomycetia; order Pirellulales; family PALSA-1355; genus PALSA-1355. The sequence continues at coordinate 24,700 of JACQFF010000219.1, read as the reverse complement.
GAGCAAATCACTGACCTGCCAATCGATCAATTCGTGCAACACCGCCCGGCGTAATTCACCGCCCTCCAATGCCGCGCCGCGTTGCCGGACGCGCTGGGCCGCCTCGGCCCACAGGTCGATGGTCAACAGCTCGTCGAGCGCCAACAGGCCGAACTCCAGCGCGTCGTCGGCATCGTGCGTGTCGTAGGTGATGCTGTCGGCCGCTTCGACGACTTGCGTCTCCAGCAGGGGGCGCTGCTGGCCCGTATCGTGCGCGATCCGCGTGGCCTGGCCTTCCAGGACCTCGCGTGTGAGATTGAGTCCCGGGAAGTCGTGATAGCGTGTTTCCAGTTCGCGCACGATGCGCAGCGCCTGGGCGTTGTGCGAGAATCCGCCCTCGTCGCGAAGGCATTCGTCGAGCAAATCCTCGCCGGCGTGTCCAAACGGCGGATGGCCCAAATCGTGGACCAGGGCCAGCGCCTCGATCAAATCCTCGTTGAGCGCCAGCGCACGGCCGATGGTTCGCGCTACCGAGGCCACCTCCAGCGTGTGAGTCAGTCGCGTGCGGTGATAGTCGCCCAACTCGCCGGTAAAGACTTGCGTTTTGCAGCTCAACCGGCGGTAGGCGGCGCTGTGGGTAATGCGGTCTCGATCGCGCTGAAATGGACCGCGATAGGGGTGGTCCGGCTCGGGATGCTCGCGGCCCGCCGATTGCGCGCTGTGCATGGCGTACGGCGCCAGCAACGCCTGCTCGCGCTCTTCGGTCGATGAGAGCCGTGTGCCCATAAAGAAGTCGCGCGCCAGAGCGGCCATCAATTCGATTTGCCACGGTTGCCGGGCGCATTGGCCTGGTGAATGATTTCCCATAGCGCGTCGAGCGCTTGGGGCATAACTTTGACTCCGGCGACCGACGGCATGAAATTGGTGTCGCCGTTCCAGCGCGGCACGATGTGCCAATGCAGATGACCCGGCAAGCCGGCGCCGGCGACGCGCCCTAAATTGAGCCCAATATTAAAACCCTCGGCGTTCATCAGCCGCTCGACGAGAGCGACGTATTTCGTAATGAGCTGCTGCAGGTCGAGGTGTTCGTGGTTCGAGAGGTCGTCGGGCCGGCCCTTGTGGGCTAGCGGAGCAACGAGCAGATGGCCGTTGTTGTAGGGGAAACGATTGACGATCACCACCGAATTGGCGGTGCGCTCCACGATCAAGTTCTCGCGATCGGCCGAATCGGCGATACCGCGGCAAATAAAACACTCCGGATCGGCGCCCGGCGGAAACTGAAGTTCACTTTTGTCGGCAGGCTCGGCCGGAGCGCCGGCCTCGCCGCTGATATAAGCGAGCCGCCAAGGAGCCCAGAGCTGTTCCTGCCGGACCAAAACTAATTCTCCGCCATCAATGATCCGATTGAGCACTTTCCGCCGCGGAATCTGCCCTGCGACGCCGCGGGCGGCGAGTATCCATCGAACGAAGTCTATTCAGCCACCTCATTTAGGACAAGATCAGTCACTCGCGCGGGTGGGCTGTGGGACGTAATGCTTGATGGAAAATGGCAAGAATCATTGTGACGCTGAGCTTCGCGCACCGCGGCGTCTTCTATCGCAATCATTCTCCCAGGTACGCGTCCTGCACGCGCTTGTCGGTCAACAATGCGGCGGCCTTGTCGACCATCGTGATCTGGCCGATTTCCATCACGTATCCGCGATGGGCAAGCTTGAGGGCCATGCGGGCAGCTTGCTCGACCAGCAAAATGGCCATGCCCTCCTGGTTCAGCTTGCGGACCACGTCGAAAATCTTGACCACGATCATGGGAGCCAACCCCAAGGAGGGTTCGTCGAGCAAGAGCAATTTCGGTCGCCCCATCAGCGCTCGGGCAACGGAGAGCATCTGTTGTTCACCGCCGGAGAGCGTGCCGCCGGCCTGCGTTCTGCGCTCAGCGAGAATGGGAAACAATTCGAAGGCGTGCACCAGGTCGCGCTCGATGCCCGCGCGATCGCGGCGCGAAAAGGCCCCCATCTGCAAATTCTCGAGCACCGTCAATCGCGGGAAAATCTTGCGGCCCTCCGGCGAATGGCAGATCCCGCGGCGGACGATTTCGTGGGCGGGCAATTGTTGAATCTCCTGGCTTTCCCACAGCACGCGCCCGCGACGCGGTCGCAGGCAGCCGGAAATACCCATCAGCGTCGACGTTTTTCCGGCGCCGTTCGCGCCGATCAGCGCCACGATCTCGCCGGGCCGCACCTCGATCGAAATGCCTTTGAGCACCTCGATCGGGCCGTAGCCGGCATAGAACTCTTGCATTTCCAACAGTGCCGGCATCAACTTACCTCTTCGCTTCCCAAATAGGCCGCGATCACTTTGGGGTTTTTGCGCACTTCCTCCGGCGTGCCTTCGGCGATCTTCGCGCCGTAGTCCAAGACCGCGATGCGGTCGGAAATGCCCATCACGACTTTCATGTGATGCTCGATCAACAGCACCGACAATCCTTGGTCGCGAATCTGCCCGATCAGCCGGTTCAACTCGATCGACTCGGCCGGATTCATTCCCGCGGCGGGCTCGTCGAGCAGAATCAATTGCGGCTCGGTGGCCAGCGCCCGGGCGATTTCCAAGCGGCGCTGGTCGCCATAGGGCAAATTCTTGGCCAGCATCCGTTCCTTACCGGCCAGCCCCACGAAGCCGAGCAGCCGGCGCGCACGCTCTCGGGCCGCTCGCTCCTGCTGCCGGATGCCGGGCAACTGCAACGCCATCCGGATCACGCCCCCCCGCAAGCCGCGATCCATGCCAGTCAACACGTTTTCCAAAACGGTCATGTTCTGGAATAGCCGGATGTTTTGAAACGTGCGCGCGATTCCGGCGCGCGAAATGACTTCCGGCGTCCGCCGCGCTCGGCTCCAAACGGCCCACGTGCCGGCCGAGCCAACGACGATGCCCAGCAACAGTGCCACGAGTGCGCTGCGCCGCCGGGCTGCCGGATCGCGGGCCAGCGTGGCATATTTGTCCAACACGGCCCGAGCGTCCGCCTCGGCTTCAAAGCTCGCCAGATTTTCCGTATCGTCTCGGTCGCGGACGACCCACTTGCCATCTCGCTCGACCGGCGCGGTCGTCGAGCCGGCTGCGTCGATGAGCTTTTCGAAGCGCGAGCGCATCTGCTCGGCTTCGTCGTGCGACTTGGCGTAGCCGAGCGTGCGGCGGCCGTCGGGCGTGCGCACCGCCCAGCGATTGCCTCGCATTCGGTCGAGCGCCAAAGTTCCCTGCATATAGTTCCAAGCGTCGTGCCCGGCCGCCGCGTACGAAAAGGGCTCGCCCGGGCGGGCATAGTTGCGTTTGATGGCGGCTCGCCACAGGGCGTTGACATCGACGCTGACCAGGGCCGCGCCGAAACCGGTAATCAAACCCACCACGACGCACAGGACCAGCACCTGCCAGGACAGTCGTCGCCGCAAGGGTTGCCCGCGGAATTCGATCGTGCCGCCGCTCGGCTCGTAGATGCCGGTGATCGCATTGAAGACGGTCGTCTTGCCGGCGCCATTGGGGCCGATGATCGAAAAAATCTGCCGCTCGCGGACAACGCAATCGACGTCTTCGACCGCCGTCAGTCCGCCGAAGCGAACGATCAATTTGTTGAGTTTGAGGAGCGTCATTTTTTCAGCGGGCCTCCGCGCGGATGCCGCGCGGCCCTGGTAAATCCTTGGTCATTTCGGCTTCGATTTGCACCGAGGGGATCAGCCCCTCGGGCCGGAAACGCATCATCAGGATCAAGGCCAGGCCGAAGATCATCAGTTTCCAATTGCTGAACGTCAGTAGCGGATTGCCCGAGGGATTGATGTCGGCGCCTTGAATCAAGCCGTCGAGGATCGGCGCCACGACGTTGTCGAAGCCGATCAGCAGAAACACGCCCAACAGAGTTCCGCGCACGCTCCCCAAGCCGCCGAGAATGATGCAGCAGAGCATGATGATCGAGCGATTGAAGTCAAACGCATCGGGCCCTGCGGTGCTGGTGAGCGTGGTCGCGTAAAGACAGCCGGCCATGCCGGCCAAGCCGCAACCCAACGCGAAAGCCGAGAGCTTGACGCGGGCCGCGTTGATACCCATGCAGGTGGCAGCCAGTTCGTCTTCGCGAATCGCCACCCAGGCCCGGCCGAGCCGCGAATGTTCGAGATTTCGCAACAGCACGACGACGAGCAACAGGAGCCCCAGGGCCAGGTAATAAAACAAGCGATAGTCCAAACTCCAGTCGGGCTCGATTCCCAGCCAGTGGAGCGGAACCGTCATGGCAACCGGCAAACTCGGCGCGGGCACCGGATTGAGCCCGCGCGTCCCGGCGGTAATCTCTTCCAGGTTCCGCAGCGTAAAGCGGGTCACCTCGCCAAATCCCAAGGTAACGATCGCCAGATAGTCGCCGCGCAAACGCAAGGTCGGCGCGCCGAGCAACACGCCCAAGAGCGCCGCGCCCGCGGTCGAGAGCGCCAGGGCTGCCAGAAACCCCAACTGAAAGGGATAAGCGGGCACCGTCAAAATGCCCGTGATGTAGGCGCCGATGCCGAAGAACGCCGCGATTCCCAGATGCAACAGGCCGGTAAAACCGACCACGACGTTCAACCCCAGCGCCAGAATCGCATAGATGAAGATATACGTCAGTTGCATGCCGATCGAAATCTCGGTCAGGCGGAACAGCGCGTCTTCCGGATAGACCAGAAGTGGATAGGCCAACAGCACCGCCAAATACAGCAGCTCCACCGGCGGTCGCTTGCGGGACGCTGGGCTCATACCTTGTCCCTCGTGCGCGAACCCAGCAGTCCGGCGGGCCGGAACACCAGAATGGCGATCAGGATCACGAACACCAGCGCGCTGGTCCACCGCTCGCCGACGTAGCCACTGCCCAGCGAGCGCGCCAGGCCGATGACCAGTCCGCCCAGCACGGCTCCGGGAATATTGCCGATCCCGCCCAGCACGGCCGCGGTGAAAGCGTACAGGCCGTTTTGAAAGCCCATTTGGTAGCTGACCGTGTTGATGTACAGCCCGTATATGACGGCCGCAGCGCCGGCCAGTGCTCCGCCCAGCGCGAACGTGGCGCCGATCACCCGATCGACGTTGATACCCATCAATTGCGCGGCCAGAGGATCTTGAGCGGTGGCCCGCATGGCTTTGCCGAGCCTGGTCGTTTTGACGAACAGCGTCAGCGCGATCATGATCGGCACGGTGATCGCCACGACCATCAGATCTTTGACGGTGAAGCTCAAGGCGGCGGTCTCGCCCAACACGCTCTGCCGCGAAACCAGGTCGGGAAAATGCCGATCCGCCGCGCCACCCCACAGCAGGCCGACGTTCATCAACACGAACGACACGCCGATGGCCGAGACCAGCGGGGCCAGCTTAGGCGCCCGCCTGAGCGGTTTGTAAACCACACGATCGATGGTCACGTTCAACGCCGCGCAAAACAGCGGCACGACGACGAGCAGCAGCCCGATGCCGAGCCCAATCATCGCCGGCTCGCCCCAGTTCCAGCCGAGATACTTGGCCATTGCGCCGATCAGCGCCAGCGCCAGAAACGAGCCGAGCATGAATACGTCGCCGTGGGCGAAATTAATCAGCTCGATGATCCCATAGACCATCGTGTAGCCCAAGGCCACCAGCGCAAACAGCGCGCCGTTGGTCAGTCCGATCAGGGCATATTGCAGAAAGGTTTGCCAGCCGCTCGACGTGTCGACCGCGGCCACTAGCAGAGGCGGTGTCACGCTCGACGTCCTCCCGCCAGCGGAAGCCGCGCCGGCAGCGCGATCTCCGCCCTACGTTTACTGGCCCAGGAGCTTAACAAATTCGAATTGTCCGTTGTGAATTACATTGCCGCTGATCGTCTTGAGCGTGGTGTCGCCATTGGCGTCGAACGACCAGGTTCCCAAGGCCCCCTTATCAAAATTCTTGATCGCCAGACAAGCTTTGAGAATCGCCGCGCGATCCTTGGCTCCCGCCCGGGAAATCGCCGCAAGCGCGACTTTGGCCGCCTCGTAGCCGTAAATCGCATAACCCTCGGGTTTGCCGCCAAAGCGCTGTTCATATTTTTCCACGAACGCGCGGCCGGGCCCTCGCAATTCTTCGGGCGGCAGGCCGCCGAAGGTGACGTAGCAGCGGTCGTTCACGTTTTCGGCGCCGGCCGACTCGATGAAGGCTTCTTCATAACAGGCGTCGGGAACCATCAGTTTGCAATCCAGCCCGGCGGCGACCATGTCTTTGGCGATTTGGCCCCCTTTCGATTGCGTCGTGCCGCCGAAATAGACTAAATCCGGCTTTTCGCCCTTGATCGTAGCCATCAACGGCTTGAATTCCTGGGCCTTCGAATCGATGCTCTCGTGTCCCAACACGTCGATCCCTAAATCCTGGCAGGCCTCGATGAACAGCGTCGCGATCCCCTTGCCATACACCTCGTTGTCGTCGAGCACGTAAACCCGTTTGACGCCCAGTTCCTTGGCCCAAGCCGCGCCCAAGGGGCCTTGCAGATCATCGGTGGGCACCATCCGCACGTAATTCACCTGGCCGGTGGGTCGGTAGATGGCCGGCTCGCCCGGGTCGCCCTTGTCGGGCTTGGTCAATCCTGGCCAGGTGTTGGCCGGGCTGATCATCAGCAAGTGGGCCTTGTTGAGGATCGGCATCGAAATCTTCGCCGCGCCGGAGTTATAGGTGCCGATGTAGATCATCACATCGGGATCGCGAACCGCGCGGGCCGCATTGGCGGTTTCGGCTTCGGCCGTCCATTGGCCGGCGCCGGCGGTGGCGTCGTCCCAATCGGCGTAGACGATTTCAAAACCGCCCGCCTTCGACTGGGACTCGGCCAGCGCGATCTTGATGCCGTTGACGATCGTGTCGGTTTGGGCCTTGGCGCTGCCGGTGCGCGGCAAGCTCGAGACGATCTTGATAAGCTCGGGATCGCCGCCCGCCGATCCTTGCCAACCGATCAACGTGATCATGCCCAACAGCGCGATCAGCAAAACTGGCGGTAAAAAACGAGACATCGAGCGCCGCTACAGGGGGCTAAAGAGGCTGGACAAAGCAACTTCGAGGGATTGTAGCGCATCAAAATTTACCAGTCAATCTGGGGGCTATCGATGCGCCATGAGTGCCCGCATCGGCGGTGCAAATCGGGACTTCGCCAGGGCTTTAGCGATCCGACGGACACTTTTGGCGCCCTATCGGTCTTGACGCATCTAGTGGACTTCTAGTACTGTTCGCCGCCTCGTCACGCGCCCCATGGAGCGGGAGCTCGGGCTGGGCAAAGTCACCAAACCGCACGGCAATCGGGTGAATTCATGAGCGTGGCTCCCTCTCGGCATGCACTGGCCTCGACGACAATACCGCTGGTGGCGACTCCGTCGGCCGGCGTGCCCTTGTTGGACGTGCAGCGGCAATATCAAACGATTCGCCGCGAGATTGCCCAGGCGATCGAGCGGGTTTGCGACTCCGGGCGGTTTGTGCTGGGGCCCGATTGCGACCAGCTCGAACAGTCGCTGGCCCGCTATTGTCAGGTTCCGCATGCAATTGCCTGCGCGTCGGGGAGCGATGCGCTGCTGCTGGCCTTGATGGCCCATAACATTGGCCCGGGCGATGAAGTGCTGATGCCCAGTTACACGTTTTTCGCCACCGCCAGCGCGGCCTGGCGGCTGGGCGCCAAACCGGTGTTTGTCGATATCGACCCGATCACGTTCAACATCGCCCCGAATTTGCTTGAAGGGTTGATCACGGCGGCCACCAAAGCGATTATTCCGGTTCATTTATATGGCCAGTGCGCCGAGATGCGGTCCATTCTGGCGATCGCCCGGCGGCATCGGATTCCGGTGATCGAGGACGCCGCCCAGGCGGTCGGAGCCGAATATGACGGCCGCCGCGCGGGAAGCTGGGGCACAATCGGCTGCCTGAGCTTTTACCCGACAAAAAATCTGGGCGGCTTTGGAGACGGAGGGCTGCTGACTACCACCGACGCCCAATTGGCCGATAAACTCCGGCTGCTGGGGACTCACGGCATGCGGCCCCGCTATTTTCATCACGTAGTGGGCATCAACAGCCGTCTCGATACCCTGCAAGCCGCGGTCCTGAACGTCAAGCTGCCCTATCTCGAAGGCTGGACCGCCGGGCGCCAGGCCAATGCCCAGCGCTATACCGAGTTGTTCGCCCTGTGTGGGATGGATCGCGTGGTGATGTTGCCGCGGATCGCCCCGCTCTGCCGGCACGTTTGGAACCAATACGTGATTCGCGTGCCCGACGGCCGGCGCGACGCGCTGCGGGCTTATCTGGCCGAGCGCAACATCGGCACCGAGATTTATTACCCCGTCCCGCTTCACCTGCAGGAATGCTTTGCAAAGCTCGGCTACACGCGCGGCAACCTGCCCGAAAGCGAACGCGCCGGCGGCGAAACGCTGGCATTGCCGATTTTTCCGGAGCTCACGGCCGCCGAGCAGCAGACCGTGGTACGCGAGATCGCGGCCTTCTTCCATCAATCGGGCCGCAATTCGTAAGCTCGATCAATCTTCGTCCGGCTTGATCTTTTCATCGGGTTTGTCAGCCCGGCGAGAGGGGCGGCAGATCGCCATCAGCCCGACGCCGATCAGCATGATTACGATCAGGTAGGGCATGGTATAGCTCTTGGTCTCGACCTCTTCGGCCACTTTTTTCTTGGCGGCCGCGATGGCAGGTGAACCGAGCGACCAAAAATAGATGGCCAGCACCACCCATGCGATCCGGCCAGCGCATCGTTGACAAGCGGCGGCACATTTTTTCAGGCCGTTCATAAAATCAACTCGCTCTCATGTTTGTTTGAGGTGATCGCGGTGCGACAAAAAACTCTCCAGCGGAACTGCCAGTTGTCGAAATTGGGCGGTCGGCATCGCTAGCGTGTCCCACTGCGGCGAGATCGGCCGGGCGTGCCGGGCATACTCGGACAGTCGGATGCCCACGAACGCGTATAATCCGCCACGGAACTCGAATAAATCTTGGGCCGGCAGCGGCGACCGATCGCCGACTACATTATAAGCGAAGACGAACAGTGCACCAAACTGCCCACCGAACAGCCGCTCCCAGTGCGACAAGCTTTGCAAATCGTCGCGGGTCGACCAGTTTTTCCAGTATTGCTTTTGCTCACCGGAAGGGAACCGCCGCCCTTTGACATCGACCAGCCACGCGGCCCCGCCGGGCGGCGAGACGATAAAATCCAAGCTCTTGATCGAGCCCCCAGACCAGCGACTCCGCTTGGCCTCGTCGACGGCCACATACGGAATGCGCCGCAAGCGCAAACATTCTTCGAAGGCGGCTTCGTAATGGTTATCTCGATTGGCCATCGCCCTTGAGTGTACTCCCATTTGCAGAGAAATGACAAATTACAACGAAGAATGCCCCGCGCGCGCCGGCGTCCGGTGCGACCGGCGGCGAATATACGAAAGACGATGTTGCTGCTTATTCAGCCCACCGGGGCTTCCCGCCCCGCCGGAGGCATCTGTGTATGGACGCGATCGATCACTCGGGGGCCCAAATGACCGGTGCGCTGGAATGATTTGTTAGCCCGGATGCCCACTTGAGCGGGCCTTTCGCTTGCTCCGGCGCGGACTTGTCGTCGGCGCGACCGGCAGGAGTGAAGTTGCGTCCTCATCTTTAAGCCTTGCAGCCGCCTGCGCCACTTCCTCGGGAACCCACTCCACGAACGTTGTGACGTTGACCGCATGCCTGCCCGATGGAGTATGAACTTCATGAATCACCGCCAATCGATCGGCGTCGAACCGCCCTGCCAACCGCACCAGCGCCGGCCAGAGGCGGCGATGGACGTAGGTTACTTTACCGCCGACGAGGCGGCACACCAACACGTCGGCCGATTCGCGGATCGCGCGCGAGCAAAGGAAGATGGTGTTGGCCTTGGGGTGCGCCCACCAACTTCCCCGGATCGGCGCGCCAGCAATTGCCTCGGCCAGACTCGGGACCGGCCCGCGGCCGGATTCGAGGACGACCCCGTTGGCCTTCACGAAGGCAATGGCCTGCTTCGGAGTCATCTCGAGTTCTCCTGCGCAATCGCCGCCTAACGCTGTGCGTATCCTGCGGGCGCGTCCGCCGCGCAGCGGCGGCTTGTGGCGCCGCTTGGCACCTTTGCAAGCGGCGCGACAAGAGCGCCCGTCAGGTTGACGCACTTGTTAGGTCGCTTGGATCTGAAGACGCTCCGCATCTCGCGCTACTCAGCTCAGGTCTGACTCTTGGCGTTCCTGCGTAGGCCGTACAGGACAACCCCACAGCCGATCAAGACCGCAACGGAAAAAGACACGACAACGATTAGGACCAGGGCCTCCTGCCATTCGGCCCCGACATGCCCGGTGCCTGCAAGTGGCATTGCTCGACTCGTGCCAAAGACCGCTGCCAGGAGCTGCGCAGCCCAGCCCGCGTAGGCCGAGTACAGCATGATCCAGAAGGCCGCGCCCGCCATGCGTGGCGGGAGTGTCAGTTCAGCCCAGATGAGGCCAAGAAGGATCAGCAGCATTCCGTCCATGATCCCACCGAGGTGGGCTGCAAGGCCCATCCTCGGATTCTCGACGACGGGTACCACCGCTCCTGAAAGCAGCACGAGCAGCACTCCGTGCCACATCAGTCTTCGTTTGGTATCATCAGGAATCATTTGGAGCACTCCCGCTACGTTGTCACCCCACTGACCCACGGCGTGATGAACGCGCGCTGATGATTCTGCTGCCGAACTACGTGTTAGGCAGCTTCAGCGTAACACCTGTAGGCCGCACATTTGCGGCCTAACGCGCACGCAGAAATCCCCCACAAGCCGAATCCTAGCAGGTGGTTGCTCGGTTCTCAATCCATTTGCCGCGTCTTATGCAGTTTCTCGATTTTGCACACTGGGCGGTGCGGCGGTCGTCCGGCCAAGGATCTCCGCCGGACTGCGGATGCCCAGGCCGCCGCGGTTCAGGAGGTGCGTGTAAATCACCGTCGTCCGCATGTCCGTGTCGCAAAGGAACTCCTGAACCGTACGGATGGCCTACCACGGCGCGCAAGACGCAGTTCATCGAACGCTTACAGTTTACGAAAGCGAACCTTGCTGCGTATACAGCCCGCCGGGGCTTCCCGGCCCGACTTCGATCAGCCCTAGATTCGACTGAGTTCGTCGAAGTTAGCCGAATCGCCGGAGGCTTTTTCATTTCGTCGTTTATCTTTGCAACTGCTCGACAATTGCTTTCGGTACATCGGCCAGCGGCACAGTCGTGCTTTGGGCGGTGGCGAGATCTTTGATTTGGCAGGTACTCGCCGCAAATTCGTTTTCGCCGGCGATGACGGCCAGGCGGAAGCCGCGGCGGTCGGCGTATTTGAGCTGTTGGCCGAGTTTTTTCGGCTCGGGATAGAATTCCACGCCGACCCCAACGGCGCGAATCTGCGCGGCCAGCCGCAAATAATCGTGCAGGCGATTGGCGTCGAAAAACGGAATGAATACGGCCGCGGGCGTTCCCACTTTTTGCACGAGCTGCAACTCTTCCAGCGCGGCCAACAAGCGATCGAGCCCCAGCGACGCGCCGATGCCGGGCAGTTCTTCCTTAGTGTACAGCCCGGCCAGATTGTCATAACGTCCGCCCGAACAGACGCTGCCGATGCCGGGCAGCTTGTCCAAAAAGGTTTCGAAAACCGTGCCCGTGTAATAGTCCAGCCCGCGGGCGATCGAGGGCGTGATCCGCACCCGTTCATTCTCGATTCCCGCGGCCAGCACGGCCGAGACGAGATCGGCCAACTTGGCGACGCCGGCTTGTGCTTTTTCGCGTCCCTCGACGAGCTGTCCCAACTGGCTGAGCACCTGGTCGTTCGTGCCGCTGATTTCCGAAAGTTGCAGCACGCGATCGGCCTGCTCGGGCGTGGCGCCGGCGGCGGCCACCATTTCAGCGGCCACTTTTTCGCGGCCGATTTTGGCCAGCTTGTCGAGCGCGCGCAGAATCGGCGTCGCCTTTTCGGCCAGCCCAAACAGCTCGAGCATCCCAGTCAACACCAGGCGGTTGTTGACCTTGATAGTAAAGTCGCGGATTTGCAAAGCCTGAAACAGATCGTGAATGACCAGCGTCGTTTCGATATCGGCGGCCAGCGCGTGCGTGCCGATGGTGTCGAAATCGCATTGCATGAACTCGCGATAGCGGCCGCGCTGCGTGTTTTCGCCCCGCCATACGGAAGCGATGTGATAGCGCTTAAACGGCGTACCCAATTGCGCGATATGCTGGGCGGCGAAACGGGCCAAGGGCACCGTCAGATCGAATCGCATTCCGACCCAGCGGCCACCGTGGTCCTGGAATTTGTAAAGCTGCTTGTCGGTCTCTTCGCTCCCCTTGCCGGTGAGGATTTCCAGGTATTCCAAGGCCGGCGTATCGATTGGGCTGAAGCCGTACGAGCGATAGACGCGCCGCGCGGTATCGATCAACCACTCGCGCGGGATCATCGCCTCGGGCAGATAATCGCGAAAGCCCTTGAGGGTTTTTGGTTCAATCCGATTGCTACCGTTCACGGTTACTTCCAAGTGTTCTAAAAACTGACGAACCCAACCCTATCGCCAAGCCGCGCGTCCGCGCTTGACGAGCGCTTGCGGCTTGACGTCGCGGCAGGGCGATTGTTTTTGCCTCGCCGCATTGCTTCAACCCGCCAAGATTGGCAGCAGCGGCGGCTTGCGGCTGCGGATGCTCTGGCCCTTCTTGCGGGGCAGGATCGCCTCGGCATATTCGCCGACCTGTTCGGCGGTTTCCAGGTATTGCTCGTACAGCCAGTCGTCCTCATATTCGCAGTTGTCGGTGGAATACTCCTGGCAAATCAGCGGGCGGGTCTCGTAAATCCCGCAGCGGTTGTCGCGTTCGAGATGCTTGCAGGCCGTGTGGACCAGCAAATACCAGGTGCCGTCTTCCTTGAACACGGTCGCCGCGTCGTGCAACAAATACCAGCGGATGAATTCCCAGTCCTCGAAGTCGGTCGGGTCTTCGATCGGCAAGGCGAAATATCGGCAGCATTTGGCCGTGCAGTGATTGCACAGCACGTCGCCGGGGGCGAGCTGATCGCGCCGCAACTTGGGCTTGGCAAGGCTAGACATTCTCTCTTCTTCTTCCTCTCCCGCACAATCCACATCAGGACCGCCGCACCGGTATGAAAGCGAAACCATTCAGATTACCAGACGAGTTCGAAAAACGCCAGCGAAACGCGCCGAGGTAGTGATACCGTTTGAATTATTTTTTGGGCGGTGATTTGGCGTCTCGCTCGATGTCGAGCACGAACCCAATTCCTAGCCCAACGATAAGGCATAGGATCAAGGCAGTTTCATGGGCATGGCCAGTTGAATCAGAAATGAGCGGGGCCAGAAAAGTCCAGCAGACGAAGCCGCCGCCCAGGCCAACGATCAGCCACGGTACTCGCTTGTCCCTGATTCTACCATCCGCGCATGAAAAAGCCCCGCCATTAGAACGAGGCTTTCGCACGCGATATCGCCTAAACAGGTCCGGAAAAGCGGATAAGTCCAATTATCACTTGCTAGATCGGCCACCAATCACCGCGGCCGTCAATCAATGGATTTATCGCTTTTGTTTCCTCGATCACTCGCCCCAATTCACCGACTCGAAATAGACCCCAAAGCCGTTTGATACCACGAACCAGATAGACGATACTAGGGCTCAGGCCGGGTCGGGACCGGGAAAGAACCAACGCGTATTCGGAGAAGAAAATGACTGCGAAATTTGCGTTCGTTCCGCTTTTCGTCTCCCTAATCTTCGCCGTCATCACGACCGTGGGTGCGCAATTTGCTTACGGTCAGCAAGGGATCACCAACGGCGAATGGCGCTATTACGGCGGCGATGCGGGCAGCACGAAATATGCGCCGCTCGATCAGATCAACACGGATAATGTCGGCACGCTCAAAATCGCCTGGTCGTGGGATTCGCCCGACCTGCCGCTGCAAAAAGACAATCGCGCGCTGGGCTCGTTCGCCTACGAGAATACTCCGCTGATGATCGGCGGCACGCTGTACGCCAGCACTTCGCTGGCGCAGGTTGCGGCGATCGACGCACAGACCGGCGCGACGAAGTGGGTGTTCAATCCCGAAAGCTACAAGGCCGGACGCCCTACGAACCTCGGCTTCGTGCATCGCGGCGTGGCGTATTGGACCGACGGCGGGCAGGAGCGTTTGTATATCGCCACACACGACGCGCATCTGTGGGCAATTGACGCCAAGACCGGAAAAGCCGTGTCCGAGTTCGGCGAGGGCGGCAAGGTGAACCTGACGAAAGCAATTCCGCTGGCGGTCAGCGCCCGCAATTACACGATGACGTCGCCGCCGGTGATCTGCCGCAACAGGGTCATCGTCGGCTCTTCGATCTCCGATGGTCCGCAGAACAAAGAAGCCCCGCGCGGCGACATTCAAGCCTTCGACGCGCGGACCGGCAAACCGGCCTGGATTTTCCACTCGGTTCCACAAGAGGGCGAATTCGGCGTCGAGACCTGGGAGAATGAATCGTGGAAATACAGTGGCAACACCAACGTCTGGACGCTGATGAGCGCGGACGAGGAACTGGGCTACGTCTACCTGCCATTCGGCACGCCCACCAACGATTGGTACGGCGGTCATCGTCTCGGCGACGGCCTGTTTGGCGAAGCGCTGGTATGCGTGGACGCGACGACGGGCAAGCGAGTCTGGCATTTTCAGAGCGTGCATCACGGTTTGTGGGATTACGACCTGCCCGCCGCGCCCGTGCTGTGCAACATCAAGGTCGATGGCCGCGCGATCAAGGCCGTGGCGCAAATCACGAAGACTGGATTTACTTTTGTTTTCGACCGCACGAACGGGAAGTCCGTCTGGCCGATTGAGGAACGCCCCGTACCACAATCCAAAGTGCCCGGCGAGCGCACCTCGCCGACTCAACCGTTTCCGACTAAACCGGCGCCGTTCGAACGGCAAGGCGCGACGGAAGAGAACCTGATTGACTTTACGCCCGAGCTGCGATCGGAAGGCCTGCAGATTTTGGAAAAATTTGACCACGGTCCGCTCTTCACTCCTCCGACCGAGAAGGGGACGCTCAATTTGCCGGGCTGGGCCGGCGGTGGCAACTGGTGGGGCGCGGCGTTCGATCCTGAAACCGGATTGTTCTACATCCCGTCGCTCACCGCGCCGATCATCGTCAAACTCAACAAGCCCGACGCGGCGCGATCCAACTTCGATTACGTGCGCGGCGGTCCGGCCTTCGCTGCCGGCCCGGAGGGTCCACGTGGCTTTCCGCTGTTCAAGCCGCCTTACGGACGCATCACCGCGATCAATCTCAACACGGGCGATCACGCCTGGATGATTGCCCACGGCGACGGCCCGCGAAAGCAGATCAGCGAAATCGTCGGCAAGGACGTGGGTTCGTTGGGCAGCGGCGGCGGCGGTCCGCTTTTGACGAAGACCTTGCTGTTTGCCGGACAGGGCGCCGGCGGCCGTGGCGGCCGCGCCGGTGGCGGCGCCAACGTGTTTCGCGCTTTTGACAAAGCGAGCGGAAAGATCGGACATCTGCGAATCCTGCTTGGACTTCTAGTTGTCCAGGCGATTCCGGCGCTGGCTCAATTGCCACCGGACGCGGTGATCCTGGAAAAAGTGAAAATTCCCGAGGCACAGAAATCGCTTGATCTGTGCCCCGTCTATCTCGAACCGTCTGACCCGAAACTTCCCACGTGGGAGTACAAGAGCGTGAAGTATCGCGGCAGCAAGCCCGACGCCAGAGAGAAATTTCTCAAAGACCCGGACAAGTATGCCAAGGCCGCCGAAAAGCAGCGATTCATCAACAACTTCGTGCAGGCCATGAGCACGATTTGGTGCCCCGTGACCGACGAGATCACTCCGGGAGGAATGACGCAGTGGAAGCGTTTCGGTCTGACTTTCGAAAGCTGCTGCTCGTTTTGCGACGAGGATTTC
The DNA here is from genome assembly GCA_016200205.1 of Planctomycetia bacterium. GTDB lineage: Bacteria > Planctomycetota > Planctomycetia > Pirellulales > PALSA-1355 > PALSA-1355. Next base: position 8,799 of record JACQFF010000219.1, on the reverse strand, counting down.
GAAGAGGAGGATTTTGCGGAGGCACTGAAAAAGCTCAAAGCGCGCGCGGAGAAGACGTATGAATTGATCGGTGCGAAATACACCGAAGGCGCAAAGAGCCCGGTCGAAGGCGCGATCAGGAAACCCAAGTCATAACCTCTCGTTCGATGTCGCGCATTGGCGCATTGCCGAACGACAATAGCTGAATCGATCAGTCGGATCGCCGCGTCGCGCGAAGAGAAGCCTCGTATTGCTTGAGGCAATCTTGGCATTGCACTCGGGCCGACAATTCAAGGCTGATAGCGTAGAACGACGCAAAACGAGAGATTCCCACCAGGGCCGGCGCGCTGATCGGCGCATTACCCACCAGAGGGAACAACATGGGAAACACCACTCGCGCGACCGACACGGCGAACGCGGCAAAAACGACGACGATCCGAAACAATTTGGCCCGCTCGTAGACGCGTGCCGCGTGCTGGGCGGTCTCGAAGCGCAGTTCCTCGGCGGGCGTTTCGGGACCATGATTCAATACGTCGCTCGCCACGGCATCCCCCTGGCGATGTGCAATTCGCCGGCCTTGGCTAGAGGCTGCCACAAGCCGAATCTTACCATCAGGCGCATTAAAATTGCGCAAAAAAATTGCGCCCCATTCCGCCGCGCGATCGAGCGCGATATTTCCCGTCGCCCGCCGGGCCATAATCATCCGATACAACACGTATTGACCGCGCGGCGCGGGGGGTGCGTTGTTGCAGGCACGAATGCGAATTTCGGGAACTCCCCCGGGTCACAGCCCGCAGAGGGGTCGCTAGAAAGGGCGCCAGATCTGTTTCAGTCCGCTGCTACCGGCGCTGCAAAACGTGGCGCATCGCCGGCCCGAGTGTTGGGAATTTGAATGCGTAGCCGGCGCCGAGCAATTTGGCCGGCCGCACTCGCTGGCTGGACAGCAGCAACGCGTCGGCCATTTCTCCAAAAGCGGCCCGGGCGGCCACGGCCGGCATGGGAAAGATGGTGGGACGCGACAGCACGCGGCCGAGCGTTTTGGTGAATTCCAAATTGGTCACCGGATTTGGGGCGACGATATTGACTGGGCCGCGCAAAGTTTCGCTGCTCAGGCAATGGAGAATCGCGCCGACGACGTCATCCAGCGCCACCCAACTCATGAATTGTCGCCCGCTGCCGATCTTGCCGCCCAGGCCCATGCGAAACGGCAACAACATTTTTTTAAGCGCTCCTCCCTGTCCGCTGAGCACCACGCCAAAGCGCGAATTGACGACGCGCGCGCCGGCTTTGGCGGCCTGTTCCGTGGCGGCTTCCCAGGCCTGGCAGACATCGGCCAAAAAGTCATTACCCGGTGCGCTCGATTCGTCGAGCGACTCGTCGCCGCGATTACCATAAAAACCGATGGCCGATGCGCTGACGAGCGTTCTGGGCCGCGGCGGCAACTTGGCTAGCGCTTCGGCAATAGTGCGCGTGAGATCGACGCGGCTGGCGCGAATGCGAGCTTTCTTTTGAACCGTCCAGCGCCCCGCGGCGATGCTTTCGCCGGCCAGATGGACGATGGCATCGAAAGGATCTAGCGCCGCCGCTGCGAGTTCTCCGCTCGTGGGATTCCAAACCACGTCGCCGGCCGCTGCGAGCGATGCGTCACGGACCAGCCGGTTTAACGAATGCCCGGCCGTGTTCAGCGTGAAAGCGAGCGACGAGCCGATCAATCCCGACGCGCCGGAAATGAGAATCTTCATCGCACGCTCTCTTTCTATGATTCTAAAAGGATGCCCGATATGTCCCGCCACGATGCGCAATTCCGGAAACGTGAGGGCCACCTCATCGAGATATGGAACCGGACGCCCGGTTTCGGACGGCATGAGCGGGCCGGTGTGCCCTACCTGCGCCCAGGCATCAATGATCGGTTCGACGGACGATTGCGGCATAATCGTGGCTTTCTCGCGGCAATGTAGACAAGGTTCCGCTGTTATTCCCAGTAGCAGAGCAAGGTCGGCCCCCCTCCGCGCCATGGGGGGTTCACATTATATCTCGCGACGGGACGCTGCTCCGCGCCTACACCGTCAAAAACTGTCGATTGCCGAGATGGGCCGAGCATGCGATATTCGGCGTTTTCCGTTGACGCGTGACCGGAGAGCCCCATTTTATGTCCAAGCGAGTGTTTAACTTTTCGCCAGGCCCGGCCGTATTGCCGGTCAAAGTTTTGGAAGAGGCCCAGCGCGCGGTCGTGGAACTCGACGGCCAGGGCATGTCGATTTTGGAAATCAGCCACCGCTCGAAAGCTTTCGACGACATTCTTGCCGAATCAAAAGCGCTCCTTGGCGAACTGCTGGGCGTTCCGGCCGGCTACAGCATTCTGTTTCTGCAAGGTGGCGCGAGCTTGCAATTTTCCATGCTGCCGATGAATTTCTTGCGCGGCACCGGCCGAACGGCCGACTACGTTCTGACCGGCAGTTGGGGCACCAAGGCCTTTGAGGAAGCCAAGCGCGAAGGAGCCGCCCGCTCGGTGTGGGAGGGGGGCAAGGCCGGCAACTACTCCTATTTGCCGGCCCAGAGCGAATTGAAATTCAGCCCGAATGCAGCTTATGTCCACATCACGTCGAACGAGACGATTCAGGGCGTTGAGTTTCCCTCCCAGCCCGACACCGGCTCGATCCCGCTGGTGTGCGACGCTTCGAGCAATTTCCTTTCCCGCCCGATTGCCGTCGACCGTTATGGGCTGATTTACGCCTGTGCCCAAAAGAACGCGGGCATTGCCGGCCTCACGGTCGTGATCGTTCGCGACGACCTGCTTGCGCGTGTGCCCCAGGGCTTGCCTCCGATGCTCGACTACAAGCTGCAGGCGGCCAACGACTCGCACTACAACACCCCGCCGGTATTCGGTGTCTACGTGCTGCTCTTGATTGCGCGCTGGCTGAAAAACGACATCGGCGGACTGGCCAAAATGGCGGAGATCAACCGCGCGAAGGCCAGGCTCCTGTACGACGTGCTGGATCAGCATCCTGGCTTCTACGCTGGCCACGCCCGAGCTGACAGCCGCTCGATGATGAACGTCACCTGGCGGATGCAAAACCCCGAGCTGGAAGCGGCCTTCATCAAAGGAGCCCAAGGCCGCGACCTGGTCGATCTCAAGGGTCATCGCTCGGTGGGCGGAATCAGGGCCTCGATCTATAATGCAATGCCGCGCGAGGGCGTGGTGGCGCTACGCGACTACATGCTCGAATTCCTCAAGCAACAGGGAGCTTCGCCCTGAGCCAACGCTCCGTCGTGCACACCTCGAATGCACAGCCACCAAACCCACTGCCGGTCAGACGTGCAAAACGAAAACCGGCTTGAGCACCAGCAGCAGCCGGGTATGATGGGCCGTTTGTTCGATCGACAAAAAAAGCAATCGTCCTGCCTCAGGCCGGTTTACGTATCTTAACGCACGCGATTCACGGAAAGATTCTGCCATGGAGACTCAACTGGTTGTGCTTGGCGGTGGGCCGGGCGGATACTCGGCGGCATTTTTGGCGGCCGACCTGGGCATGCAAGTCACGATGATCGAGGCCGAACCGCAGCTAGGCGGCGTTTGCCTGCTCAAAGGTTGCATCCCCTCCAAGGCCCTGTTGCACGTGGCCCGCGTGATCAGCGAAACCCGAGAAATGCACGACTGGGGAATCAACTATCCGGCCCCCTCGATCGACATTAATGCCATGCGCAGCCGCAAGGACAAAGTGCTGGCGAACCTTTCCGGCGGGCTGAAGCAACTTGCCAAAAAGCGGAAAGTGCAAGTCATCCAGGCCCGCGCCTCGTTCGAGGATTCGCAGACGCTCAAGCTCGAAGGGGGTGATCCGTCTACCTACTCCGATAACCGCCTGAAATTCGAACATTGCATTTTGGCATCGGGCTCGATCCCCGCGATGCCTTCAGCTTTCAAACTGCCGACCGATCGGGTGATGGACTCGACCGGGGCCTTGGAATTAGCCGACGTGCCAGAAAGTTTGCTGGTCATCGGCGGCGGCTACATCGGTTTGGAATTGGGGACCGTATACGCCGAGTTGGGCTCGAAAGTCAGCGTCGTGGAGCTTACGCCGACGCTGTTGCCCCTGGCCGACCGCGATCTGGTCAAGCCGCTCGAAGACCGGCTGAAGAAAATCTTCGCCGCGATTTATTTGGAGACCAAGGTCGTATCGCTCTCCGACCAGGGTAGCGCGATCGAAGTCGGGTTCGAAGACGCCAAGGGCCGCCGCAGCGAGAACTTCAGTCGCGTGCTGGTGTCGGTTGGCCGCCGGCCCAATAGCGCCGGGCTTGGGCTGGAAAACACGCAAGTCGAGCTCGACGAAAAAGGTTTTGTCACGATCGACGATCAACAGCGCACGGCCGATCCACACATATCGGCGATCGGCGACGTGGCGGGCGAGCCAATGCTCGCGCACAAAGCGATGCACCAGGGTAAAGTCGCCGTCGAGGCCCTGCTCGGCGAGCCGGCCGCCTTCACTCCGCAAGCCATTCCCGCGATCGTCTTCACCGATCCGGAGATCGCCTGGGCCGGATTGACCGAAGAACAAGCCAAGGCGGAAAATATCGCCGTCGAAGTCGCCAGATACCCCTGGGCCGCCAGTGGTCGCGCTCAGTCGCTCGGCCGCACCGACGGTTTTACCAAACTGCTGATCGATCCGGACAGCGAGCGCATTCTCGGAATCGGCATAGTGGGCGTGAATGCCGGCGATATCCTCACCGAGGCGGTGGTGGCGATCGAGATGGGTGCCACGGCCCGCGACATGGCCGAATCGATCCATCCACACCCAACCTTGAGCGAAACGCTCGGCAACGCCGCCGAAACGTTTCTGGGCTCGGCCACCGAGATTTACCGTCCTCGACCCGCGCGCAAGACCTAAGGAGGTAAGAAAATACCAACCAGAATTACAAGCGAGGGAGCGGTTCGGATTAGCACTGGCTTGCGTGTCGGGTTGGTCGGAAGGTTGCGTGAGCGAGCGGCGTTTTCGAGGCTGGGATGCAACGTGGCAAAACGGGCTATGCCGCATGGACTTACAGCCCTTTACCAGAATGCCCGATTGGGGGATAATTCAGCAGCCGATTTAGCCGCCTGTGCTATGGTTGTCTAATCCCCACAACCCGGCAAATATATTGATTTTTAGGTAGCGAATGCAGCAGGTACACCTCATCAAGCGCCCTGTTTTCCAGGGCTCCCGGTGGTCGTCCTTGGTCCATTGGCTACCTAGGTCTTGATAGGGACATTGGAAATGGCCGGACCACGCCGAGTTGCACACCGCCCCAGCGTCCGGCCGCCGAGCATTACCCGCCTTTGCATGGAGTCTGGATATGGCCCAAGTTGACACCATTCCTTCGCAGACGGATCCCGATCCGCTGGAAACCGCGGAATGGCTCGAATCGCTACGTAGCGTGCTGGAGAACCATGGTCCAGAACGGGTCAGCTTTTTGCTTACCGAACTGAGCGAGGCGGCCCACCGTGAGGGGATCGAACTGCCATTCACGGCCAACACCCCCTACATCAATACCATTGGGGCCGATAAACAGCCTCCCTACCCCGGCAACCGCGAAATCGAGCGCCGCATCAAAAGCATCATCCGCTGGAATGCGATGGCCATGGTCACGCGGGCCAACAAGGCCAACGACGGCATTGGCGGACATATTTCGACCTACGCCTCGGCCGCCACGTTGTATGAAGTGGCATTCCACCACTTCTTCAAAGGCAAAGGGGACAATTACTCGGGCGACCAGATCTATTTCCAAGGGCACGCTTCGCCCGGCATGTATGCTCGGGCCTTTTTGGAAGGCCGGATCGATGAAAAGCACCTGGTGAACTTCCGCCAGGAATTGGCCGACGGGGGCGGGTTGTCATCGTATCCGCATCCTTGGCTGATGCCCAATTTCTGGGAATTTCCCACCGTCTCGATGGGGCTGGCCCCGATCATGGCCATCTATCAGGCCCGGTTCAACAAATACCTGCAAGATCGGGGCGTCCGGCAGACGAACGGCCAGCACGTTTGGGCCTTCCTCGGCGACGGCGAAACCGACGAACCGGAAACGCTCGGCGCCATTACGCTGGCGGCGCGCGAGGAATTGGACAACCTGATCTTCGTCATCAACTGCAACCTGCAACGGCTCGATGGTCCGGTGCGCGGCAACGGCAAGATCATTCAAGAGCTGGAAGGCATTTTCCGCGGCGCGGGCTGGAACGTCATCAAAGTCGTTTGGGGCGACAGTTGGGATCCGCTGTTGGCCAAGGACAAGCACGGCCTGCTGGTGAAACGAATGGGCGAAGTCGTCGACGGTGACTATCAGAAGTACACCGTCATGCCCGGCGAATACATTCGCGAACACTTTTTCGGAAAATATCCCGAACTGGCTCAAATGGTTCGCGCGCTTTCGGATGAAGAGCTCAAAAAGCTGCGCCGCGGCGGCCACGATCCGGAGAAGGTGTATGCCGCGTACCAAGCCGCCGTGGAATGCAAAGGCAAGCCCACGGTGATCCTGGCCAAAACGATCAAGGGCTATGGCACCGGCGAAGGGGGCGAAGGCCGCAACGTCACGCACCAGCAGAAAAAGCTGGGCGAGAAGGAGCTCCGCGAGTTCCGCAGCCGCTTCGGCATCCCGATCTCGGACGACGAGGTCAGCAAAGCTCCCTTCTACCGGCCGGCCGAAGACAGCGAGGAAACGCAATATCTCAAAGCGCGTCGCCAGGAGCTGGGCGGCTTCGTGCCCGAGCGGTCGACCAAACCGGTCCGCAGCGAGATGCCGCGGATCGATGCCTACAAGGAGTTTCTGGAGGGCAGCGGCGACCGCGAAGTCTCGACCACGATGGCCTTCGTGGGCTTCTTGACCAAGCTGCTGAAGGACAAGAAGGTCGGAAAGAAGATCGTGCCGATCGTGCCCGACGAATCGCGCACCTTTGGCATGGAAGGACTATTCCGGCAGTGCGGCATCTATTCCCACGTGGGTCAGCTCTACGAGCCGGTCGACTCCGGCATGTTGACCTACTACCGCGAAGCCAAAGACGGCCAGTTGCTGGAAGAAGGCATCACCGAGGCCGGTTCGATGTCGTCGTTCATCGCCGCCGGCACCGCCTACTCCACGCACGGGATCAACATGATCCCGTTTTTCATCTACTATTCGATGTTCGGCTTTCAACGCATCGGCGACCTCATTTGGGCGGCCGCGGATTGCCGCGCGAAGGGCTTTTTGATCGGTGGCACTGCCGGTCGCACGACGCTGGCCGGCGAAGGGCTCCAGCATCAAGATGGCCAAAGCCTGCTCAACGCCTTGGCCTTCCCCACCATCCGGGCTTACGATCCCGCGTTCGCCTACGAAACGGCCACGATCGTGCTCGACGGCATGAAGCGGATGTACGAAGATTCGGAAGACGCGATCTATTACATCACCGTCGAAAACGAAAACTATCGCCATCCCGCGATGCCCGCGGGAGTGGGCGAAGGAATCATTCACGGGATCTACAAATTCTCGTCGAAAAATGCCGGGTCCAAACGGCCGCACGTGCAGCTCTTCGGCAGCGGAGCGATTTTGCGAGAAGCACTGCGGGCGCAGGAGATGCTGGCCGACAACTACCAGATCTCGAGCAACGTGTGGAGCGTGACCAGCTACACCGAACTGGCCCGCGACGCGCAAGCCGCCGAGCGCTGGAACATGCTCCATCCGACCGAGCCGAGCCGAGCCTCGTACATCGAACAGGTGCTAAAAGGGGAGAGCGGGCCCTTCGTTTCCGCTTCGGATTACGTGCGGGCCTTGTCCGAGCAGGTCAGCCCGTTCGTTCCCGGCGGGCTGTTTCCGCTGGGCACCGATGGATTCGGTCGCAGCGAGACGCGACCGCATCTGCGACGGCACTTCGAAGTCGACGCGGAAGCCATCACGCTGGCGGCCCTCTATCAACTGTCGAAGCGTGGCCAGATCGAGCCCAAGCGAGTCGCGGCCGCGATCAAGGATTTGGGCATCGATCCGGAAAAGATCAACCCGCTGCGAGCGTAACGCGCATAACCAGTCCAGATTTCCGACCGCAAAGTCACAAAGAACACGAAGAAGTCATTTGAAAGTGACTGCTGCAATTGATTCCGACATTGAGGTCTTCTGCTTTCTTAGTGTCCTTCGTGCTTTTGTGGTTCCAGTCTTACTCAGAAAAGTGGACTAAGGAGCCAGTGATCCATGGCGATTGATTTCAAGGTCCCGGACTTGGGCGAGAACGTCGAGTCGGGCGACATTGTCAGCGTGCTGGTCAAAGAGGGGGACGAGATCCAAGCCGATCAGAGCGTGATGGAGATCGAAACCGGCAAGGCCGTGGTGGAGCTGCCTTGTCCGTTTCCCGGTCGCATCACCAAGGTGCACGTTCACAAAGGCTCGAAAGTCAAAGTCGGCGACTCGCTGCTGACCGTCGAAGGAGCCGCCAGCCTGGCTGCGACAAAAGCCAAAGCGCCGGTGCCCGCCAAAGCGCATGCTGAGATGCCCGATAAGCCCGAGAGAATCGCCAGGACCGACAAACGAGTCAACGCCGATCTTCAGTCGGCTGCGCAGTCGCTCGACCAGGAAGAAGTAGGTCTGGAAGTCGCAATCGCGCAGAAGGTGCAATCGCCCGCGGCCAGGCCGAAGGTTGCGACCAACGCCAAACCAGCGGCGAAAGTCAAACTGGCTCACGCCGCGCCGGCGGAGCCAGCGCCGACCGAAAAGCCGCCGGCCGGCAAGACTCCTCCCGCCGGCCCGGCCACGCGCCGCCTAGCCCGCGAGTTGGGCGTCGATCTTTCGCTGATCGTGGGCACGGGCCCGCACGGTCGAATCACCGAAAAG
>JACQFF010000218.1 GCA_016200205.1 Planctomycetia bacterium | reverse complement strand
CTGATCAGCATCGGACTGTCTGCTCTCCCTCCGCAAAGCAGCCAATTTAACTCGCATTTCTAGCGCTTTTTCGATGTCCTTTTTTCGCGGTTTCTTGAACTGAACCAAGGCCACTTCGTACGGAATGTCCTCGCCTTCAGTGGCCAACTTCCAGCCGGCGAATTGATGCGAAAGAGTGCTGATGCCCTTGGCATTTTTTCTTCTAAAAGCATCCAGGACTTCGGTTATGATCGCAACCTCATCCGATGAGAATCGCTTTAGATTCGGCTGACGGAGAGCAATCGGAACCTTCTGTGTTCTACCAAAATGGTCTCGCTCTTGAATGGCAAGCGTTTCCTCAGCGATCATTCGTTTAATAATTGGCAGCATAGCGCGCGGCGCTGGCCCGTTTTCCAATTTCTGATACGTGTGCCCGGTGATTGCCTTACCGAGCTTCACATAGGCCAAAAAATCAGCAAAGAACAAAAGCTTGTTCAGCTTCGTTGATCCGAATCTCTGATCATCTTCGGACCGAGACGCAACGAAAAGGATCAATTCTTGAAGCTTATCGTCATCCGGCCGGTGTGTCGCTGATATCCGTGGCATGGCTGCTGAGTGGCCCGAAAAAGCTGGGGACTTGAGGTCGGCGCGCACAAACGCTCCATTTGCATCTTATCGGCATTCGTGTACACCTGTCAACTACAAATCCTCAAGGGCGGATTTTCGCCGAATGGGTCGGCTAGCGGCCGTTACGAGCATAAGCACATTGGCCAATTGAGCCGTCGTCTTGTCCCCCCGCACGGCCGCCAGGGGCACCTTGGCCTTGAACGTCGCCCCAAAAATCCGCCGCTTCCGTGTCATCCGGACACGTCCTGATAAGGCCCCTCTCGGGACTGGTCCCTACACCTTATCAGCGCGCCCAGTCTTTGGGGTCCACCTCACCCGCGTCTCAGCCGAAGAAAAAATGAGGACGAGTCTCGATAGAGCCAGCGGCCCCGGCCGGCTGAATCGTTGGCCACGGAACCGCAGAAAGATCCCAAAGGAGCCGTCCGTCGCCTTTTCTGGCAGCGCGCGACGGTCGCAGGGGACGGTGCTCATGCCGAGTGCTGACGTGAACAGCTAACAGCCCGTTGAAAATCGGGCGGTCACCGTCAAAAGATCCAAGCGTCCTTTCTCAACGGGCGGCTAAACTACCCGCCTCGCCATGTGCGGCAATGCGCCCGTGCAAGCGCGCGGCGCGCGGTTCGATGCGCGCTCATCTGGCGCGCAACTCGCTCTAAGTGCCGATATATCTGCCAGTTTAAGCCTCGGTACGAATCTTGCACAAGCGCAAGCAGCGCGATGTCGGGCACGATAGCCCCCAGATCTTGGCCACGTATCGCTCGCACACTATATCATTGCCCCACAGCATGCGTACGGAGGATCGAGGGACATGGCCAAAATCGTCCCCTTGTTCGCAATCGTGGCCCTGTTGGTAGCTAGTTCGGCCGCCGAAGCCGGCCAGGTTTCTCCCATCGGCAAAAAGATCGACGGCTTTACGGCCCGCGACTTCCGTGGCAAACCGACCTCGCTGGCCGATTTCTCCCAGCACAAGGTGGTTGTGGTCGCCTTCTTGGGAACCGAATGCCCGCTGGCCAGGCTGTACGCTCCGCGGCTGGCGAAGCTCGCCGCGGACTATCAGGCTGGCGGAGTCGCCTTCATCGCCATCAATTCCAATCAGCAGGATTCGATCACCAAGCTGGCCCACTATGCTCAAGAATTCGATCTCGAATTTCCCGTCTTAAAGGACGTGGGCAATGTGATCGCCGACCAATTCGGGGCGATCCGAACGCCGGAAGTATTCGTGCTGGATAACAAGCGCGTGGTGCGATATTGGGGTCGTATCGACGATCAATTCGGATTTCAAGACAAAGGCATCGCTTACCAGCGCTCGGAGCCAAAGCGCCGGGACCTGGCGATCGCCATCGAAGAGGTGCTCGGCGGCAAGCCGGTGAGTCAGAGCGTGACACGGGCGCAAGGTTGCCACATCGGACGCATCAAGCAACCTCTGGCCGATAGCGACGTCACGTACAGCAAACACATCGCCGCGATCCTGAACAACAATTGCGTGTTCTGCCATCGCCCCGGCCAAATCGCGCCCTTCCCGCTGACCACGTACGAGGAATCGGTCGGCTGGGCCGAAATGATCCGTGAAGTGGTCTCCGAGCAGCGGATGCCTCCTTGGCATGCCGATCCGAAGATTGGCCATTTCCGCAATGACGCCCGATTGAGCGATCGCGACAAAGAGCTGATCTACAAATGGGTCGACAACGGCGCGCCGCAGGGCGATCCCAAGGACTTGCCGCCGGGCCCGCACTTCGCCGAAGGCTGGCAGATCTCCAAGCCCGACCAGGTGTTCTACATGGCCGACAAACCGTACGACGTGCCCGCCAGCGGCACGGTCGAGTACCAGCGGTTCGTCGTCGACCCCGGTTGGACGGAAGACAGGTGGGTCAAAGCCATCCAGTGCGTGCCCGGCAATCCGGCGGTGGTGCACCACATTATCGTGTACCTGGTCCCCCCGGGAGTGACTCCCAGCGGCCAGGCGGGCCGCCTGCGATCGAATTGGTTGGGAGCGTTTGCTCCGGGGCTGCGGCAACAGCCGCTGGAAGAAGGTCTTGCCCGATACGTACAGAAGGGTTCGAAGCTACTGTTCGAAATGCACTACACGGCCAACGGCGCGGCGCAGCAGGATCGCAGCTACGTGGGCTTCGTGTTCGCCGATCCCAAGACGGTAAAAAAGGAAGTCGCGGTGCAAAACGCCGGCAATTTCACGTTCAAGATTCCGCCCCAGGACCCGAACTACGAGGTCGAATCGGAATTCATTTTCCGGCAGAACGCCCTGCTGCTCTCCGTTTCGCCCCACATGCACGTGCGCGGCAAGGATTTTCGCTACGAGTTGATTTATCCGGACGGAAAAAAAGAAACCGTGCTATGGATTCCGCGTTACGATTTCGGCTGGCAAACGACCTATGAACTGGCCGAACCGAAGCAACTGCCACGCGGAACCAAGATGCACTGTGTCGCGCATTTCGACAACTCGGCCGACAACCTGGCCAACCCCGATCCGACGAAGGAAGTCGGCTGGGGCGAACAGACCTGGGAAGAAATGATGTTCGGCTGGTTCGAAATGGCACTGGCCGACCAGGATTTGACGCAGCCGGCGACCGCTTCGTCGCAGCGAGTCAAAGAGTTCCTGGCCGGTGCCGATACGATCCGGCTCGACGATCAGTTGCGGGCGATGGCCCGCACGGCGCTCGAATCCGACAAGTCGTTCGAGCGATTCGCCTGGCAGTTGTTCGAATTGGTGCCGCAGTTGGACCGCATCTGCATAACGGGTGTCGAAAACGACAAGCTACGCCTGAAAATGCTTCACGAGCGTCTCGGCCTCAGGACTTCGCTGCGAAGTCGCGCCACGGTGATCAAGGCGGCCAATCAATCACTGGCCCAATACGCATTGGGCAACCAGGTGATCGTGAACCAGGATCTGAGCAACACCACGGGTTCGGTCATGGCCAATATGGCGACCAAGGATATCCGGTCCAGCATGCACGTGCCGGCGGAAATCGGCGGGGTCCGGTGCACGATTAACTTCTGGAGCGCTGAAGCCGGGGCGTTTCCACCGCAAGCGGCTCGCCTGTTGGAAGAAGTCGCCCGACTGATGGCCGAAGGGGCCAGAGTCGCGCAAAAATAGCGGCTCACCGTCGGGAGAAGGGGACAGTCCCATTTTGCTCCCCGACCATCCTGCGGATGGTGCCCGCCGCAAAATCGGGACAGTCCCCGACGGTTCTTGGATAGGCTCTTGGCGATTCACCGCTGGCGTGACGCCCTTCTTCAAAATGATGTTGCCGTACTTGACCGTCTCGCCGGTCATCACGACGGCAAACGCCTGCCGCGCTTGGGCGTAAAAGGCGAACCGCTCCAGCCGGGCAACCGCAGGCGCGCCGGGCCAATGCTTGTCGATCGCCTGCCGATAGGCCAGCTCCACGGCCGGGTCGAGCTGGTCGCCCTCGGCGGGCTGCGTCATGCACAGCGGCGTGCCGACATACGTGTCCAAGGCGAACAACGGCAGGATCGCGTCGAGCAGCTCGGCAATTCGCAAACCATCAGCCCGCAGGGTCCGCGCGTTGCAGCTCTCGCCGGGAAAATGGGCGTCGGCCAGCACGATCTCGTCGCCGTGCCCCATGCGACAGAGCGTGGCCAACAACTCCGGACTAATTAGCGGCGAAATTCCAATCAACATGGTGGTCCTCGCATAGTTCAACAGAGCGAAGCGGGTATTCTATCGGCCCTGTCCGCGCAAGCTACCACCGAGACAGCGCGACGGGCGTTCGATCATTGCCCAGGCCGGCTGGGGGTGTTAGATTTGCGTTTTTCGCCCAGTGAGTCGAACTTTCCGCCTGGGGCGGTAGGCGGCTCCGAACGCGATTCGATGGTCCACGGCAGTGAATATGGCTCGAGCTCGTAACATGGTGGTCGCCCAGAGCGGCGGGCCCAGCCCGGTCATCAACAACAGCCTGCGGGGCATTATCGAGCAGGCCCGCGAAATGGCGGAAATCGGCACCATCTACGGCGCCAGGCACGGCATCGAAGGAGTGCTCAAAGAAGAACTGCTCGACCTCTCGGCTCAAAACGCCGAAGAAGTGTCGCTCTTGCGCTACACGCCGGCGGCCGGCTCGATCGGCACTTGCCGCTACAAGTTGCGGGTCAACCAGACGGAGGATTTCGACCGCGTGCTCGAAGTGTTCAAAGCCCACGCCGTCGGCTACTTCCTTTATATCGGCGGCAACGATTCGATGGACACGGCCAACAAGGTGGCCGAATTGGCCCACGAGCGTGGCCTGGACCTGATTGGCATCGGCGTGCCCAAGACGATCGACAACGACGTCGGCGACAGCGAATTCAAGCTGATCGACCACACGCCGGGCTACGGCTCCGTGGCCAAGTTCTGGATGCACACCGTCCAAACCGCCAACGAAGAGAACGCAGGCTCGTCGCCGGCCGACCCGGTGCTGGTGATGCAAGCCATGGGCCGCAAGATCGGCTACATCCCGGCGGCCGCACGGCTGGCCGATCCCGCGCGCGAGATGCCGCTACAGATTTATCTGGCCGAGAGTCCTTGCACGCTCGCGCAAATGGCCGACAACGTCAACGATCAGCTTCGCAAAACGGGCCGCGCAATCGTCGTGATCAGCGAGGGGTTCAATGTCGGCGAGATCGGCGAAGTGCGCGATTCGTTTGGCCACGCGATGTTTAGCTCCAGCCAACTGACCGTCACGCAGGCGGTGGTCAATTACTTCAACCGCGTCGGCCTGGCGGCCAAGGGAGCCGCGCGCGGCAATGTGGCTGGAACCGATCAGCGCAACGCGATGGCCCTGGCTTCGACCGTCGATTTGGAAGAGGCCTATCGGAGCGGCCAGTTGGCGGCGATTCTGGCGGCCACCGGTCAGAGCGGATTCATGTCGACGATCTTGCGCAATCCGGGCCCGATTTACAACGTGCGCTACGACAAGGTGCCGCTCGAGCAGGTTGCCAACAGCGAACGAAATTTTCCGGCCCACTGGATCGCCAAGAACGGCTGTGACGTCACCGACGATTTCGTGCGCTACGCCAAGCCGCTGGTGGGCGAAGAAATGCTCAACATGCCGCTGGTCGACGGCCGCTTCCGCATGACTCGCTTAGAGCCGATCTACGCCACCCAAAAACTTTCGCCCTACGTGCCCGAGGCCGATCGGAAGAAGTAATCACCGAAGCGCGTCGCGTGTTCAAGGGGTTTTTGCACGCTCTTCTCACAAAGACTTGAAATAAACCTATAAACCGTTCATGTTCGACATCACACCGAAGCACGATTTCCTGGTCGGCATCGATTCCGACGGCTGCGCGTTCGACACGATGGAGGTGAAGCACAAGGAGTGTTTCATTCCCGCGATCGTCAACTACTACAACCTGGCGGGCGTGAGCAAGTACGCCCGCGAGGCCGCGGAATTCGTGAACCTTTATTCGAAAAGTCGGGGCATCAACCGCTTTCCGGCGCTGATCGAAGCGCTCGACCACTTGAAGCAGCGGCCCGAGGTGAAAGCCCGTGGCGTGGAGATCCGCGCGGTGCGGGGACTGGTCGATTGGATGAAGCGAGAAACGAAACTCGGCAATCCGGCGCTCGAGGCCGCGGTCAAAGCGACCGGCGACCCCGATCTCGAGCAGGCATTGGCCTGGTCGAAAGCGGTCAACGAGGCGGTGGAGAGAATCGTCCGCGGCGTGCCGCCCTTTCCGTACGTGCGCGAATGCCTGGAAAAACTGGCGCCCAAGGCCGACCTGTTCGTCGTTTCGGCCACGCCCAACGAAGCGCTCACGCGCGAATGGGAAGAGCACGATCTTTCGAAATACGTGTGCGCCATCTGCGGTCAGGAAATCGGCACGAAGAAAGAATCGCTCACCAACGCGAAAAAGTATCCGGCCAATCACACGCTGATGATCGGCGATGCCCCGGGCGATCAGCAGGCGGCCAAGGCCAATGCCGCGCTCTTCTTTCCGATCAATCCCGGCCACGAGGACGCCAGTTGGAAGCGGCTCCACGACGAAGGCATCGATCGTTTCCTCGCGGGCACGTTCGCCGGCGAATACCAGAACAAACTCCTGGCCGAGTTCGACACCCACCTGCCCGACAAACCGCCGTGGATCAAAAACTAAATGCGTAAACCGCACGCCAGGCGTCAATCGCTTGACATTTTTTGGGAACAACGTTGAGACCGACAAATGTCAGGCAAGCAGCGCCTGGCCTACCAAGGGAGCAAGCATTCAATGGCCAAACTCTGCGACATCGGGCTGATCGGCCTGGCGGTGATGGGCGAGAACCTGGCGCTCAACATGGAGAGCCGCGGCTATCGCGTCGCCGTGTTTAATCGCACGACCAGCGTCGTCGACAACTTTATCAATGGCCGCGCCAAGGACAAGAACTTCGTCGGCTGCTCTTCAATCGAAGAACTGGTGCAAAGCCTCGCCACGCCGCGCAAAGTGATGATGATGGTCAAGGCCGGCCCGGCGGTCGACAGCCTGATCGAGCAGTTGATTCCGCTGCTGTCGAAGGGGGACGTGATCATCGACGGCGGCAACACGTATTACGTCGATACCGAGCGCCGCACCGAGTATGTCGAATCGAAGGGGCTGCTGTATATCGGCACCGGCGTCTCGGGGGGCGAAGAGGGCGCGCTGTTGGGCCCCAGCCTGATGCCCGGCGGGTCGGCAGCCGGCTGGCCGCTGGTCAAACCGATCTTCCAGGCCATCGCCGCCAAGGTCGGACCGAAAAACAACGTCCCTTGTGCCGAATGGGTCGGGCCCCGCGGCGCCGGCCACTACGTCAAAATGGTCCACAACGGCATCGAATACGGCGACATGCAGTTGATCTGCGAGGCCTACTTCGTGCTCAAGCAGGCCCTGGGCCTGTCGAATGACGACCTCTATAACGTGTTCGACACCTGGAACAAGGGCGAATTGGACAGCTACCTGGTCGAAATCACGCGCGACATCTTCAGTGTTCGCGATCCCGATACCGGCGGATACCTGGTCGATGTGATCCTCGACACGGCCGGGGCCAAGGGAACCGGCAAATGGATGAGCCAGTTGGCCCTCGACCTGGGCGTGCCCAGCACGCTGGTGACCGAAGCGGTTTATGCCCGCTGCCTCTCGGCGATGAAAGAAGCTCGCGTGCGGGCAAGCAAGATGCTCAAGGGCCCGAGGTCGAAGTTCGAAGGCGATCGTGCCAATTTCATCGAAGAAACGCGCGAGGCGCTGTACGCCTCGAAGATTTGCAGCTACGCCCAGGGTTTCGTGCAAATCGAAGCCGCGGCCAAGGAGCATAATTGGCCGTTGGAGTACGGCAACATCGCCCTGCTGTGGCGCGGCGGCTGCATCATTCGAGCGGCGTTTTTGGACCGCATCAAAGAGGCCTTCGACGTCGATCCTACGCTGGAAAACCTGCTGTTGGCTCCCTACTTTACGAAAGCCGTCGAGAAAGCCCAGCCAGCCTGGCGACGCGTGGTCTGCACCGCGATCGAGCTGGGCATTCCGGTGCCGGCCTTCGCCACGGCCTTGGCCTATTTCGACGGCTATCGCCTGGCCCGCCTGCCGGCCAACCTGCTGCAAGCCCAACGCGATTATTTTGGTGCCCACACCTATCAGCGGACCGACAAGCCGGGCGTGTTCCACAGCGATTGGATCCGGCTGAGAAAAGAACCGAAGTGACGAAGAGGCTGTAGACTGTAGGCTGTAGATTTGAACACTACGCCTGCAGCCTACAGCCCACATCCTTCCCATGGCCGACTATCTCGAAAAACTGTTCGGACTCTCGGGCCAGGTGGCCGTGGTCATTGGCGGCACCGGAGTGCTGGGTGGGGCATTGTGCGATGGCATCGCCCAGGCCGGCGCCAGGGTTGTCGTGGCCGGCAACAGCGAAAAGCGCGGACAAGCTCGCGTCGAGCATATCAAGAAACTCGGCGGCGTCGCGACGTTCAGTCCGGTCGACGTCAGCAACCGCGAGTCGCTCGAAACGCTGTTGACGACCACGATCTCGCAGTTCGGCCGCGTCGACATGCTGGTCAACTGCGCTGGCGTCAACTCGGCCAGTCCTTATCTGGAAGTGACCGACGAGGATTGGCAGCGCGTGATCGACATCAACCTGCGCGGCACGCACTGGGGCTGCCAGGTTTTTGGCGCGCACATGGCGGCCTCAGGCGGCGGAGCCATTTTGAACATCGCCAGCGTGACGGCCGACGTGCCGCTGTCGCGCGTGTTCGCCTACAGCGCATCGAAAGCGGCCGTGGTGAACCTGACGCAAAACATTGCCCGCGAATTGGCTCCGCACAAAGTCCGCGTCAACGCGCTGTGCCCCGGCTTCTTTCCGGCCGAGCAGAATCGCACGATTCTCGACGCCGCGCGGACCGCGGCCATCATGTCGCAAACGCCCATGGCCCGTTTCGGCGAGCCCGAGGAACTGATCGGCCCCGCTCTGTTGTTGCTCTCCAAGAAAGCCGGCAGTTTCATCACCGGCGCCGCCTACTACGTCGACGGCGGATTCACGGCGATGCGGTTTTAGATCCGAAAAACCCCTCTCCGGGCACCGTGCGAAGCATGGTCACGGGAGAGGGCAGGGTGCGGGGGTCGGTCTATGAGAAACCGCCAACCACGGGCGTTGCCCGTGGCTATTGCAGGTTGGGCCTTCGGCCCACAATCGGCTCGTTGTGCCTTTGTGGTTCCCATTCTTTCGGCGTTGTTCTACACCGGCGTGACGATTTCCAGCAGTTCCACCGCCGGCTCGCCGCCAAAGTGGATGACGGCGGTGCGGCCATGGGTGATTTGCCCGGGCGGCAGATTGAGCAACGGGCGCAGATCGTCGCCGGGCGTCACTCGCCAAAGTTTCGTGAGCTGCACGGTGCGCAACACGTTGTGCTGGATCAGAATGCGGCCCAGGGGACTGGATTGGCTTTCGACCTCGCGACGCACTTCGGGGCTGACCACGGAAAAATCGAGCCGCATGATCCCGAATTGCACGACCACCCCGTCGGTCTGGCGGGTCAGCAGAATCTTGCGGGCGTAGTGGCTGCCGGTCAATTTCGTTTCCAGCACGCGCACGTCGACGGGGCAATTGTGAAAACGCTCGACGGTCACGGTCATGTGGCTGTCGTGCGCCAGCAGCATCCGATAGTCGCGCGACAGGTCGCGCGAGTCGACCTCTTCGAAACGGCCCAAGTCGCCGGGGCGCCGATAGAACAATGCGACCAGGGCGTCGAGGTCGGCGGTAACGGCGTGCGCGTCACTCAAAATTGTGGCCTTGTTCCGAAGGCATCAGGCGGGAAATCTTTTTTACGGTCGGCTCACGACCGGCAGGATCGACGGCTCGCTCTGGTCCACCGTCGCGCCGGTCTCGGCCGTCGGGCGATCGAGCACCGTGTCTATCAGATAGTATAACAGCCGCCGCAGTTCGTCGGGCTCGATTTCATCGGCGACCGCTTCGGCCCGCTCGCGATATTTTTCCACGAGCCGCGAAGCTTTTTCGAAGACGCCGGCAGTTTCATAAAGCGTTCGCACGCGCTTAAGCGTGGACTCGCTCGGCTCTTCGGCGACCAGGGCTTCCAATGCCCGCCGCTCTTCTTCGCCGAGCGATTCCAATGCCAAGGCCCAGAGCACCGTGGGTCGGCCGCCCAACACGTCGCTGCCGGCGGCCAGCTTATTGTGGCCATCTTGCTGCCAGTCGTTTAGATCGTTCAGAATCTGAAATGCGACGCCCAAGTGACGAGCGAACTGAGCCATCGGCTCGACATATTTTTCCACCGGGCCGGCCAGCCGCACGCCGGCATACAAGGCCGCTTCGAAGGCCGGCGCGGTTTTAAGCGCGTAAATCTTCAGGGCATCAATCGCCTTGAGTCGCTTGTTACCGGCGTCGCGCCACAGCAGCTCGGCCCCCTGCCCTTCGCACAGCTTCATGTGAGCGTCGGCCAATCGATCGAGAATATCGGCCGCCGCGCCCGGCCCCAATTGCGCGGCTTCGCGGCTGACCAGCCGATAGCCCAAGCCGATCAGGTAGTCGCCAATGTTAATTGCCGTGGAAATTCCCCAGCGGCGGTGCACGGTTTGATCGCCGTAGCGAAAGCCGTCGTCGTCTTCGATGTCGTCGTGCACGAGCGAGGCTTTGTGGAAGGTTTCGATCGACAGGGCCGCGCGTTTCACCGCTTCCGGCAGCGCCGCGACGTATTCGGCGCCGCCAGCGAGCGTGCCGTTTCCGCCGGTCAGGGCGTCGTACACGGCCAGCGTGATGAAGGGGCGGGAATGTTTACCCCCTTTGGCCAAAAAATCGTAGGCGATCGCCTCGGTGCCGGCCACGGGATCCAGGCCCAAACTCAAAAGTCCCTGGCCGTTGAGCTCCGCCAGGTTGCTCGTTCCGCGCGTTCGCGGAGCCAATCGCTCGAGCTGATCGCGCTGGAACATGCCGGCCGCGGCTCGCATCAGGTGAACATAGGTCCGGGTCTGCACCTGCGGCGCCGCCTGCTGGATGCGGATCATGTCGGCCACCCAGTCTTCATCGACCGAGGTGTTGCGGCAATCGCTCGACAACAGCGGCACGGCCATGCAAGGAATGCCGGCCAAGAGGATTTTATCGATCGCTTTTTCCAGCACGTTCAGGCAAGCGACGCCGACGATTGCGTCGACGTAGCCGCTAACGATGATTTTGAGCACGATGGGCGAGCCTTCGGCCACGAGGACCTTGTAGCCCATCTCTTCGGCCGCGCTGCGAAAGTCGGCGATGCTGCACGCGCCACATTTTTTGCACTCAAGCCCAAACTCGTCGTAATCGGCCGGGCAACCTTCGGCGTGCTTCAAGCAATGCGGCAATAGGAACAAACGGCGGCTGGGCGGCACGGCGGCAACCTGGTCGCGCCAAAACGCCGAGACCAGCGCCACCATCGTCCAGCCGAGATAGCCCTCGGCGAGTCCCATCTCCGCCAAGATACCGCGGCCAGTTTCCTCCATCTCGTCTTTGCCCAGCGGTCGCGACTTGTCGAGCCGAGCGGCCACTTGAATGGCGCGAGCGCGGACTTGTTCGCGCAGCGCCAGAGTCTCGGGAACCACCTTCAAGTGGCTGGTATTTCGACGGCGCGATTTCTTGGGCGTGGAAACAGTATCTTCGGGAGCCCGTTGCTGGTCCGAGGGTGCAATCGCCAAGATCAGGCTCGCTTATGGTTTGCCAAGATGAACGACGGAGGGTGGCTCAGGCTGGGGTAGTAGCCGCCGAGCTGCCTGGCCGAGCGCGGCGACGGTCGAGATCAACGGATATAATTTCTCATAATACCACAGCTTAGCAAAGTAGAAACCGATCGGCGAGCTTTCCTGGTGGCGATTGGCCTCGACGGCGTCGATCAGCCACTTAACGCCTTGCAGGGCCGCGGTTTCGTACGCTTTGAGCTTTCCGCAGGTCAGCAAGGCTTCGGCCGCCAGCGCCGTTTCCTCCACGCTGGCCTGTCTTCTGGCCGTGGCCGCGTCGCAGCCCGCTTCGCCGCCCCAACTACCATCAGCGTGTTTCATGGTCATCAACCATTCGAGCGCGTCGTGCACCGCCGGGCAATCGAGCCGGCCAAAATCGCGAAAGGCCGCCAAAACTTTGGCGGTGCCGTAGATCGGATTGTCTTCCTCCGGCCGATGTTGATTGCCGAACCATAGCGGCTGCCAAAAGCCATCGGCGTGCTGGTGCTTGATCAAATAGCGGAAGCCGCGCTCCATGGCCGCGCCCATTCGCTGGTCCAACAAAGTGCTCAATTCCCGCGCGTGGACGGAAACTTTCGCCAGCGAGGTGCGCCACGCGTGCAACGCCCGCAGTGCATGAGCCGTCAGATCCGCGCCGCTGCGATCAAAGGGCAGTTTTCCCCAACCACGGCAAAACGTCGGCCAGCCGCCGTCGGAATTCTGCAAATCCAACAGCCATTTGACGCCGGCCGCCGCGGCGCTTTGCAGCTTCTCGGAATCGGCATCCGGGTCGGCTTTCGACCAGGCGGCTAGCGCCAATAGCGCGCCGGACGTGTCGTCCACGTCGGGCACTCCGCCAGACAGATCGGTCCAGGCCCAGCCGCCGGGCTCGGCGCCGGTGTAGGGATGTACTTCGCGATGCTGACAAGCCAGCACCCAATCGAGACAGCCCAACTCGCGCACGTCCTCGCCGGCCGAGGCCAGCGCGCTGACCGCCAGCGTGGTATTCCACGTCGCCAGGTTCGTATCAATCGGCCAACTGCCGTCGGGCCGCACTGAGGCCAACAAAAACTCGACCCCCTTGCGGACCACCGGATGATCGGTCCGGCCGATGCTGGCCAGGCTCATCACCACAAAGCTGGTGAGCGGCGTGGCTTCGAGAAATCCGCCGCTTTTCGGTTGCAACGTCTCCAAAACTCGCAGGCTTTTGCCGACCGCGGCGCGGCGCAGCAGTCTCGTGATGGGATTCCACGGCTTGCGATGAAAGTAGCGCGCCTGGCCAATGGCCACGAGCGCCGGAATCGCGTAACTGACCACCGGCAGTCGGAGAAACTTCCACACGTTTTGTGAAAAACACGCCAACTCAAACGGCAGCGCGGGCACCTTGCGCCATGGAATCAACCCGGCCAGCGCGCAGTTGGTCAAAATCGGCACGGCGAAGGTTTTGTCCTTGCCATAGCGGCGGCGCAATCCCGCGATGCCTCCCTGGGCACTGATGTAGGCGTCGGCCCGCTCGAGCAGGCCGGGACAATCGGCGGGCACGGCCGTCAGGGCGAAGGCGGAGCGAACCAGCATCGTGGTAGCGATATTGGAAAGACTTTTGTCGGTGTCGCCCCAGCCGCCGTCGGAATTCTGGTGTTTGGCCAGCCAACGCACGCTGGCCATGATCAGCTCACTGAGCCGGCATTCGCGTTTCTCGTCGGCGAATCGTCCGGCGATGGTCGGTGCGTGGCGCTCGGCAAGCGCCAAGGCACTGATCGCGGTGGCCGTGGAAAGTGCGGAGCTGGATAATTCGCCAATCCAATGCCCCGCCGCTGCGGATTCTGCGAGCAAGTCGCAGCGGGCCGTCTCGTAGGCGGCCGAAAGTCGATCGGGATCGACCATATATTTTAGTAACCTCGGAGGACGTATGGCTCCGAGCCGAAATGGGCTGTGCGAGCAGTCGTCGCTTCCGCTGCCACTGCTTCGCGAGCCCTTTCCGGCGAGCCCAAGGATCATCAAAGTGTAAATACCCAGCGCCCCGCTGTCGATAGCCTCCCCGCTGCTGGGGACGGATCCCGATTTCGAACGACAACCTGTAGCAAGTATGGTCAAGAAAACATCTCAGCGCCTCCTGGACGGCTCTAAAAAAACGGTTGCTGTCGGCGGCCGGGGCGGCCTGGTATAATCGAGACCTGCTATGTCCGCGGCCAGCGCATAAAGCCGAACGGCTCATGTGGATACGTCACGCTTCACGCCAGTAGGGTGGCAATGTACTTAAGAATGGCCAAACGCCTGTTGGTCGAAACCGACAAGCGACTGCTTTGGAAGCTGGCCTACAACATGGGTTATAAGGGGATGCGCGCCGTGCAAAAGCACAAACGGCGCCTCAAGCGGGGTGAATTCTTTCCCCCCTTCCTCTACATCTCGATCGTCAACAGTTGCAATTTGCGCTGCCAGGGCTGCTGGGTCGACGTGGCCGCCAAGCAGCAAACGATCGACCTGCCGAGTATGAATCGCATGATCGCCGAAGCCAAAGCAGCCGGCAACAGCTTTTTCGGGATTCTGGGCGGCGAGCCGTTCATGCATCCGGAGATTCTGGAAATCTTCGCGGCGCATCCGGACTGCTATTTTCAGGTGTTCACCAACGGCCAGTTCATCACCGACGAAGTGGGCAAAGAAATGCGTCGAGTGGGCAATGTGACGCCGCTAGTGAGCATCGAGGGGACGGAAATCGTCAGCGACCAGCGCCGCGGCCGGCCGCACGTGTTTTCCAAAACGATGGCCGGTCTGCAAAACTGCCTCAACAACAAAGTCCTCACCGGCGTCTGCACCAGCTTGTGTCAGACCAATATCGACGACCTGCTCACCGATCGCTGGGTCGATCGGCTGATCGAACTGGGAGTGCTCTACATGTGGTACCACACCTATCGTCCGGTCGGGCCCGACGCGAAGCCCGAGTTGGCTCTTACGCCCGCGCAGCAGCGCCGCGTGCGGCAGTTCGTGGTCGACACGCGCGTCAACAAGCCGATCGGCGTGGTCGATGCCTATTACGACGATCGCGGGAACGCGTTGTGTCCCGCGGCGACCGGCTTTACGCATCACATCAGTCCCTGGGGCGATATCGAGCCCTGTCCAATCGTGCAGTTCGCGAAAGAATCGATTCACGATGAGCGGCCGCTGCAAGAAGTTTTCAACCAGTCGGCGTTTCTGAAGGATTTTCGCGAGATGTCCGCCTCGGCCACCCGCGGCTGCATCGTGCTGGAGCGGCCGGATTTGATCAAGGCGCTGGTCGCGAAGCACGGCGCTCGCGACACGACGGCCCGGCAGGCGGCAATGGCAGAACTCGAGGCGATGGAGCCGCGCGGCTCGCAATTCGACCCTGGGCACGAGATCCCCGAGAAGAGTTTTTTCTATCGGTTCGTAAAGAAGCACTTCTTCAACGACTTTGGCGCGTACGAAAACCCGGTGATGCCCGAGGGGCTGCAAACGAGCGGCTCAGCGAGTTTGCCGGTGGTTGAGCGGACGTAGCGAATTGGCCAGGCAGCCCCGCCAGACTTCATCAACTTCGCGCACGACCCTTCTAGCGCTTCAAGTCGGCTGTGGAGGACCACAGCGTGCGCAGGAAGAATTCGTCGACGACTT
>JACQFF010000234.1 GCA_016200205.1 Planctomycetia bacterium | reverse complement strand
GGTGGTTTAGGCGGCGCCTAGCGGTTGCCGGTCCTTTCGGGGTGAATTAAAGGGTGAAGTAAAGGGGACGGGAGTCATTGTTTCGACGGAATATATATTCCCGTCCCCTTTAATTCCGCCCTTTAATTCCGCCCTTTTCAGCCACCATCGCCCCACGCGGTCCCAGCTCGGGGCAGCGTCGTTGGCTTTGGTGCCGTGTGGTCGAGCGGCCCCGGCGCTTCCGCCCCTGAGGTTGGCAATACAACCAATGTCGAAACTTCATAACCTAAAGAGTGCCGTTGCAGCTTTTCCTGCGCGATTTTAGGTGCATTTTGGGCGCGCTGGGTCGGCCGACGGTCCCGGTATGGGGACGCCAGGGCGGCAATTACTTTTGCGATGCCGGCTCGGCCGACGGCGGCTTCCAGCAGGGCCAACGATCGCTCGTGAAACGGTCCGGCGGCGTCAATTACCAGATCGCCGGCGGAAAAGGCGGCGCGGATCGAAGCAGGATCATCCGCGTCAACTTCGATATCGGCCATCCCCCCGCGAGCGGCGACGATCGAGGAGATTCCCAAGATCCAAAGTTGTTCGAGCGCGGAACAGCCGAACTGCCCGTGCCCTCCCAGGACGATGACTCGCGTCACGTCGGGCTCCAGCGGCGCCCCATCCACGCCGTCCAGGCAATGAGCAGCGGAAAGAGCACGGTCGTCGCGGCGACCATTCCCGCGACATGATCGAAAATCGCCGCCAGCGCCATCGCCCCGCCGGCGATCCACATTCCCCACATGGCCATGCGAAGTCGTCCGGGAAGGTTTTTCGGCGGCACCGGCAGAGTGCCTTCGCAGCCGAAGGTTACAGGTTCGAGCCCTGTCGGGGATATTGATTTCTGGCGGCACGCGGTCGCCCGTCGGAGAGGCGAAAATCTCAAAATATCCGGACAAATCCACCCGTTCAGGAATTTTCTTGACTCCGGCCGTGGCCTTGGTAAAGATAATGTTTAGGTCTTGCGCGGAAGCCAAAGCCGCATTGCAGGCCGTTGTATCTTTGGTAATTGTTCCGCCTTATCAACTGAAGGAGGTTGCATCATGGAACCACGCACTGAAGAACAGAAGAGTCGCTTTCACATCGACAAGCTGGAGCCCAGAATCGCGCCGGGGGCGGCGAGCTTCGGCCTAAACACCGCTCTTGACGCTGCTTTGCCAACTGTTAGCACGACTCCCGCTCCGGTGGACTTTGTGATCAATACCGTCGTCACGCACAATCCACAGACTTGATAGCCTGAAAGTATGAAGTCGCGACAGGAGCCGAGACACGTGGGCGCTCGTCCCGTGCCTTCGGCTCCTGCTTGGGCTGGCGCTGGGCAGAGCCAGACCGTCTTGAAACGAAGGTAATAGCGGCTGGGTCGCTAACGCAGGTCGAATGCCGGCGCACGCGCGGAAACAACAGGGCTGATGGTTCTCGCCCAGGCCACCCGCTGGACGATGAATGCCGGCCGTACGGCCCCTTGTCGCTGGTTCGCCCGTGAACAAGCGTTCGTTAAAAAACGGAGAAAATTTAAGAGACAGAATCCAAAAGTGTTTCGCCAAGTTGGATGTTCGGCGATGGCCGAATTCAACGGTGCCAATCTCATTTCTTCGCCTCGAGCGCCGCTGTCGAAAACAAAGCAAGAGCCGCGTCGAGAACTCTTCCTTCTGCGGTTTTCATTTTCGTCGTGGGCTCGTGATTGCATCCACACGGCGCCGGCGGTCTTGCGACCGCAAGCCCTCACCGGCCGGGGATTTGCTCAGCAGCGGTGACGTCGGCGATGTAGGAGTTCGGCACCTGAGTTGCTGTCGGTGACGGGGCGCTTCGCCTCGCCCGAGACAGGTGTCGCCGACAAGTCCTTTGGAATAATTTCCATGCCCGACCTCGCCACTCCGCTACCCTGCTGCCGGCGTGAACTGGTCTTCAGTTCCTCTGGAGAGACCGGCCGGTACGTTGTCAAGGATCCCCGCGCGGGCGACTATTACAGCATCGGGAGCGAGGAATACTTCTTGTTGACTCAACTCAATGGCGTGGCAAGCGCGGAGACGATCTGTGGAACGTTTGCGGAGCGGTTCGACCAGCCGCTGGCCCCGAAAGAGCTGGAAGAGTTCTTGGACCTGGCCCAATCGCGGGGATTCCTCGAAGAAGCGCCGTCCGGCGATTCCCGCACTTCGCGGCGTCCCGCCAATGCAACGTCCGCGCGTCCCCGACAAAGCATCGTCTATTGGCGCAAGAGTCTCTTTGACCCCAACCGGCTCTTTACCTGGCTTGAGCCACAGTTGGGTTTCTTCTGGACGCGCACGTTCTTGGTCCTCTCGGCCGGTTGCATCCTGGCGGCGGCGGGGCTGGTGTGGGCCAACGGCCAGCAACTGGCGAGCAGCTTCGCCCACGCGCTGCACTGGGAGACGGGGCTCTGGGTCTGGCTGGTGCTGCTGATGGTAACCACCGGACATGAGTTTGCCCACGGTTTGACGTGCAAGCATTACGGTGGTGAAGTCCACGAAGTGGGTTTCCTGATGTTGCTGTTAATGCCCTGCTTCTACTGCAACGTCTCGGATGCCTGGCTGTTCCGCGAGAAGTCGAAGCGGTTATGGGTGACTTTCGCCGGCGGGTACTTCGAGCTGTTCCTGTGGTCGCTGGCGGTCCTTCTCTGGCGGGTAACGGTACCCGACAGTCTGGTCAATTACCTGGCCTTCGTGGTGCTGTCGGTCTGCGGCGTCAAAACACTTTTCAACTTCAATCCGCTGATCAAGCTCGACGGCTATTACCTGTTGAGCGATTGGCTGGCGATCCCGAACTTGCAGCAGCGGGCGGGCGGCCACTTCAAGGGCCAGTTCCGCCGCCTGCTATGGGGCGCGCCGCGGCCGGCAAATGAACCGCGCGGCGGATTACTCCTGGGCTTTGGTCTGGCCAGTTGGCTGTATTCGGTTGTTTTTCTGGCCCTCATGCTCTTTGCGCTCTTCCAGTTTCTCTGGCGCCGTTGGGGCCTGCCTGGGGCGGTCGCGGTGTTGTTCTTGGGGTTAGTTAGCGCGCGAGGACTGTTTCGGGGCTTTGTCGCGGGGGAGGTACATAACATGGTCACGACGCGGCGCAAACGAACCATCCTCTGGCTCCTGGGTTTGGGAGGTCTGGCCGCAGTGCTGTGCCAGGTGGAGATGGAAGATCGGGCCAGCGGGTCCTTTCGCCTTCACCCGGCGATCCGCGCGGAATTGCGAGCCCCGGTGGCTGGCTTCCTAACCGAGATTTACTTCGATGAAGGCGACCAGGTCTCGTCTCAAGCGCTGGTAGCCCGGCTGGAAGTGCCGGACCTGGAGAGCCACCTTGCGCAGAAGCGGTCTGAGATGGACGAAGTTCAGGCTCGCCTGCGCTTGTTGGAGATCGGGCCGCGGCCGGAAGAAGTAACCGAGCAGCGTCGCCGCGTGGAGCGGATGGAGGCCTGGAGAGATTTAGCCCAAAGCGACCTCACGCACGCCCGCCAGGCGTTGCAAGAGGAGCTCGCGCGGCTCGACAAACAAATAGCGCAATACCGATTCGAACTGGACGCGGCGAAGGATGCCTACGAGCGAGCCCAAAACGTTCGGGCCAAAGGCGCCATCGCGGAGGAGCAATATCGCGAGGCTCAGCGAAAGTTGTATGTAGCGGAAGCGCAGTTGGCGCAATCACATTTCCAGAAACGCCACCGCGAGGCGCTGGGGACGCGCGAGGCCATCGCCGGACTCGACGCGGAGGCGGAACTCGCTCGTCGGCACAAAGATTTGGCCGACGCTCAAGCTACCTTGACCCTCATGGAAGCCGGATCACGCCCCGAAGAGATCGAGGCTGAACGGGCCCGGTTGACCCGGCTGCAAGAAGAGTTCAGGCATCTGGAGGAACAGCGACGGAAGCAGGCCGTCGCGAGCCCGGTGTCGGGCCTCGTCACCACAGCCCGCTTAAAGGAGAAGGTGGGACAATATCTCAGGGAGGGGGATTTGATCTGCATGGTGGAGCAACCGGCGGGCATGGAGGCGGAGATCGCTCTGGCCGAGCAAGACGTGGCCCAGATCCGGGCCGGGCAGGCGGTCGAACTGAAGGTCCGCGCCTTGCCCTTCGAAACCTTTGCGACCAAGGTGGATCGGATCGCGCCGGCGGCTGGGCGCGGCGAGATCCAGGGCAATGTCACCGTCTACTGCCGGCTCGACGACGCTTCGGCCGACTTGCGACCCGAGATGACCGGCTATGCCCGCGTCTATACCGGCCGACGGCCGATCGGCGGAATCATGCTGGACCGGGCGCTGCGATTCTTCCGCACCGAGTTCTGGTGGTAGTCGGACAAAATCGCCGTGCCAAGGCGGTGTCGAGCAACTGAGGTGAACCCAACCGTTTTGGGAATCCTGTCGCCGCCCGGCCAAGAAATCGAACTGGCTGCCTGCGAAATCTCGATCTCGTAGCGCGGCTTTCGTGGCTTGATCAACCTGAAGCCATAGCCGAACCCAAGTTCCAACGCTCGCTGGCGTCTTCTTCGCCTCGCGCCGGCACCGAAAGAAGAAATTCCTTCAATGCGTCGACGCTTGCAGGCTTGGTCATGTGGTGATCAAAGCCAGCCTCAGCCGCCTTTCGTCGATCTTCCACTTGACCGTAACCGGTCAGAGCCACCAATCTCAGGCTGCGTAGGTCTGGCCGAGCACGTAGCAGCCGAGCGACCTCATACCCGTTCATGCCCGGCATGGCAATGTCGAGAAAGACGACATCCGGCTTTTTCTCGATTACCCATTCAATCGCCGCCGGTCCATCGTGCGCCACCGACGCCTCTTGTCCGATGGCCCGCAGCATCATTGCCAAAGTCTGCGCCGATGCCTGCACATCATCGACGACCAGAATTTTGCGGCGCGGTACGGTTTGGTCCGCCTTTTGGCCAGCGCCTTCCGGTTGACCATTGGACTCCGAAGCGACGGTCGGAAGTGTCACAATGAACTCGCTTCCCTTTCCGAGGCCGTCGCTACGGGCTTCAACGCTGCCACCGTGTACGTCCACCAAACGCTTTACTAGCGTCAGGCCGATACCCAGGCCACCGTGAGCGCGGTCCAAGGTCTGATCAACCTGCCTGAACATTTCGAAGATGTCAGCGAGCATTTGTTTAGGAATGCCGGGACCATTATCCCGAATCTTTACCACGGCCTTGCCGCCTTGCTTTTCAGCGACGATCCCAATGATCCCGTTCCGCCCTGTGTATTTCGTGGCGTTATGCAGGATGTTCCCGAAGACTTGTGTCAGCCGGCCGACATCACCTTCAACATAGGTGGGTTCGACGGGCATGGTCACCGTCAATTGCTGCGCGGACGTTTCAACGAGAGGTTGGATCGCTTCAACGACTCCCAAGATCAGTGTGTCTAGCTGAACGCGCTGCTTTTGTAGCTGAATCTTGCCACGGGTGATTCGAGAGACGTCCATCAAATCGTCGATCAGGCGAGTTAGCTGCTGGACCTGACGCTCCATCAGGGTCCGCAATTGGACCATTTCAGCGTGATCATCTTCGAAGGGCGACCAAATCTGCAAAGCATAGCTGAGCGAGGCAAGCGGATTTCGCAATTCGTGCGCCAAGGTCGCTAAGAATTCATCCTTGCGGCGGTCGGCGTCTTGGAGCGCCTTCTCCATTTGCATTCGCCCGGCGGCTTCACGCTCGAGCTGACGTTGACGATCTTCCACACGGCGTCGAGCAACGTGCAGGGATTCGACGAGCCAGCTCATAAACCCTGCGACGATGACAAACGTGGCGACGCGCATCTGGTCGGTCTGCGAAATATGCAGGCCCGTCGGATCCATGAAAAAGTAGGGGCCCACCACGGCGCTGAGGAGGGTGCCGAAAAGTCCGGCCATGAGGCCGCCGGTCCGTGTCGCCACGACCGGCACAACAAAAAACAGAAGGAGCGCATTCTTCCCAAGAACATGCCCGCCTGCCACCACCACCACGGCGGTTGCTAGTATTGCGACCAGGTATCCCTGATAACTGGACCTGAACTGGCTCATCGCAGTGCCCCAACGAGACGATCTGAGGCGAACATCCCCTACCGACAACATTCTAAATTCTAATTGAGTTCAGTCGCCTTTCCTAGAACGAACCCCGTCGCAAGGCGTTCTGTCTTGGATCGCTTGGTCCCAGTAATGATCCCGCTCCCCCCAATTCATCTTCGTCAGCACCAAACCAATCCAGCTCTCCAAAACAGCTATCAGCCGGGCGACCTCCGGCAGACGATCCTCCGGCGACGCTACCGGGGCAAACTGCCGTCGATCACACGCTATCTGTCCGCCTTCAACAGCCGTGACACCTCGTCGAGTGTGGATACTTGGCTGCCCAGCTATCGGCGAAGATTTCGTCGAAACTCGTTGTGGACAACCTTACAATCGGCCCGGCTCCGCCCGAAGTGTGCAGCGTCATTCTGGGATCGCTCGACATGCGCCTTCGGGCAGCCTCGATGAACCGTTTGTCATTTTCGATCGAGATGAGGGTCGATGGCCGATTCATTCCATCGAGCAGCCATCGGCCCATACGCACATACCTGCGCCAAATTAAATGCTAGCGCGTCGAGCCGCGCGTTGTCAAGAAAAAACCTGACTTACGCTTCGACCGTTCGCACTTAGGCCCGCAACGTTGGGCGAGCCTGATGCTGGTTGCGGGACTGAAAGATTTTGCTTAACCGGACCAAGATGTGCCATTCCCGGCGACACAATTCTCCGGCCCACGGCCGGAGTAGTGCCCGAGAATTGGTCGCAATGCCCCAGACAACGCGCAGCTTGGCGACGTTCTGGCCAGCCAGTTCGTCGCTCGAAGAATAGGTCGCAGGTGCCTTCGGGGCAGGGAGATGCGCACCGTGACTGACCGGCCCTCGGCGAGCCCCGAACGCGCGACCAATGTGACCTACGGAAGCCGACGGTGACGCGCTTCGAGCCCCGTCGGGAATCGTTTTGCGAATCCAGTCGATTTCTGGGACGCACGGGCGTCAACGCACGACAAGCGTAGCGGGAATCGCGGCGGCACCTCATTGGCCATTAACGCCTGTCAAAGCATTAATACATGTCATAGTCGCCGCCGTGACCGGCAGCCCCGGCTTTCTTGGCATCTTTCTTGGGCTTCTCGGCAATCAAGGCGTCGCTGGTCAACAGCAAGGTGGCCACGCTGGCGGCGTTTTGCAGCGCCGTGCGGGCCACTTTGGTTGGGTCGATCACGCCGGCCTTCACCAGGTCTTCGTAGACGTCGGTGGCGGCGTTGTAACCCGTGTTGCCCTTGGCCTCGAGCACGCGCTCGCAGACGATGCCGCCATCCTGACCGGCATTGCTGGCAATCGTCGTCAGCGGAGACCGGCAAGCGCGCAGGACGATGTTGTAGCCGACTTCCTGATCATTGGTCAGCCCTTCCGGCTTGACCGTAGCGGCGGCACGCAACAGCGCCACGCCGCCGCCGGGCAGAATGCCTTCTTCGACGGCCGCACGCGTGGCGTGCAGGGCGTCTTCGACGCGGGCTTTCTTCTCTTTCATTTCGCTCTCGGTCGCGGCGCCGACGTTCACCTTCGCCACGCCCCCGGCCAGCTTGGCCAGCCGCTCTTCCAGCTTCTCGCGATCGTAATCGCTAGTCGAGACGCCGATCTCGCGGCGGATCTGGTCGATGCGGGCCTTGATGTCGGCCGTTTTGCCGGAACCCTCGATGAGCGTGGTGTTATCCTTGCCCACGATGATTTTCTTGGCGCGGCCCAAATCGGTAATCGGCAGATTTTCCAGCTTGATTCCCAGGCTCTCGAAGATCGGCGTGCCGCCGGTCAGAATCGCGATGTCTTCCATCATCGCTTTGCGGCGATCGCCGTAGCCGGGGGCTTTGACCGCGCAGCACTGGAATGTGCCGCGCAGCCGGTTGATGACCAACGTCGCCAGGGCTTCGCCTTCGATGTCCTCGGCGACGATCAACAGCGGCTTGCCCGCGTTGACCACGGCTTCCAACACCGGCACCAGCTCTTTGATGTTCGAGATCTTCTTCTCGTATACCAGCACGTAAGCATCTTCGATCACGCATTCCATGGTGGCGGGATTATTGACGAAGTACGGCGAAACATAACCGCGATCGAACTGCATGCCTTCGACCCATTCGACTTCGGTCTTGAGGCTCTTGCCCTCGTCGACCGTGATCACGCCGTCTTTTCCGACCTTGTCCATGGCTTCGGCCAACAGGTCGCCGATTTCGGTGTCGTTGTTGCTGGCCACGGTGCCGACTTGCGCCATTTCTTTTTTGCTCTTGATGGCGATCGACATCTTCTTCAGCTTTTC
>JACQFF010000233.1 GCA_016200205.1 Planctomycetia bacterium | reverse complement strand
CTCCGATACCAGCCGCACAATGTATTTCGTGTTGTAGTTCATTCTTGGCCTCCTTGAAAAAAACCAGGAGGCGTTATGCTATCCCATATCCTTGAATCAACGACAGACCACTAGTGGGTGCACTGCACTTCAATTTGCGCCCCGGATGCCATCACCACCGAGGTACAGTCGCTCTGGGCCCTGCTGAAACGACGGCTGAAGTCACGGTTTCGCGACGATTACAACCGGCTCGTGCTGGGAATTAGTCCAATCACCGAATCCCCCGTCCCGGGCTCCACGTGGCGCGGCTGGAGCAGTTTGGCGACCAGACCGGTCCAGCCGGTTTGATGCGAGGCGCCTAGGCCGTGGCCGGTGTCGCCGTGGAAGTATTCGTAAAACAACGGGTAATCGCGAAAATGGGGATCGTGCTGCAGCTTTTTGTACTGCCCGAATACCGGGCGCAAGCCTTGCTCGTTGCGCAAAAAGATGCGCGTCAGTCGCCGGGTCAGTTCGCCGGCGACGTCGTTGATGGTTACGAGTCGGCCGGAGCCGGTTGGGCACTCGATGCGGAAATCGTCGCCGTAGTAATGGTGAAATTTCTGCAAGGATTCGATGATCAGAAAATTGACCGGAAACCAGACGGGCCCGCGCCAATTGGAATTGCCGCCGAACTGGTTCGTCGGAGATTCTGCCGGCTCATAACGGACGCTGAATTGTTGTCCGTCCCAGCCAAAGACGTAGGGCTCGTCCAAGTGCTGCCGCGAAATGGAGCGCACGCCATAGTCCGAGAGAAATTCCGTTTCGTCAAGCATCCGCCTAAGAAGCCTCTTCATGCGGCTGCCGCGCAAGAGTGACAGCAACCGCCGTTCGCCGCGGCCCGGCTCGAACCAGCGCGAGACAAGCCCCGCCAGATCGGGCCGGTGTTTGAGAAGCCATCGGAGCCGGCTGTTGAAACCGCGCAGCTTCTCGAGCAACTCCGGCTCCAGCGTCTCGACGGCAAACAAGGGGATCAGCCCGACCAGCGAACGGACTTTGAGCGTAATCATCCTGTCGTTGGGCAGAATCAGCCGGTCATAAAAGAACTGGTCCTCTTCGTCCCACAGACCGGCTCCTTCCTCACCGACGCTGGTCATCGCCTCGGCAATGTGCAGGAAGTGCTCGAAAAACTTGGTGGCAATGTCCTCGTACACCCGATTGTGGACCGCCAGCTCCAGGGCAATCCGCATCAGGTTCAGCGAGTACATGGCCATCCAACTCGTGCCGTCAGCCTGGTTGATGTGGCCACCGGTGGGCAACGGCGCGCTGCGATCGAAGACGCCGATGTTGTCCAGCCCGAGGAAACCGCCCTGAAAGACATTGCGTCCTTGGGCGTCCTTGCGATTGACCCACCAGGTGAAATTCAGCATCAGCTTGTGGAACACTCGCTCCAGAAAAGCCAAATCGCCGCGGTCGCCGCGCTGCTTGCGATCGATCTGAAACACGCGCCACGTGGCCCAGGCGTGAACCGGAGGATTCACGTCGCCAAAGGCCCATTCGTAAGCCGGCAATTGACCGTTGGCGTGCATATACCACTCGCGGGTCAGCAGCACGAGTTGCGCTTTGGCAAACTCGGCATCGACCAGCGCCAGCGGAATGCAGTGAAACGCCAGGTCCCAAGCCGCGTACCACGGGTACTCCCACTTGTCGGGCATCGAGATGATGTCGGCATTGTTGAGATGCTTCCAATCGCTGTTTCGGCCCCGTTTGCGTTCGGCAGGCGGCGGCGGCTGGGTCGGATCGCCGTTGAGCCACTCGGGAACATCGTAGTAGTAAAACTGCTTGCTCCAGATCATTCCGGCAAAAGCCTGTCGTTGCACCCGGCGCGCGTCGGGATCGATTAATTCGAATTGCATGTCGTTGTAGAACGCATCGGCCTCCTGCAGCCGCTGGTTAACGAGCTCATCAAATCCCGCAAACGGCGCGGCTGATGGCTCCTTGGTCAGGCGGAGGCGCACACAAGTGGAACCGCCGCCGCGTACGTTCATTTTGTAATGCGCCGTGGACTTGGTGCCGGTGCGCAGGGGGTTCACCGCGCCCCTAGCGCCGTCGATCAAATACTCGTGAAAGGCGTCTTTGAAGTAGCCCCCGGCGCCAGCCATGCCGAACAATCTTCGCGCGTTCGTCTCATTTTCGCAAAACAACAGTTCGGGCGCGGCGTCGCAATAGAGTTGATAACGTTTTCGCCGCGGGTAGTCGGCGGCGATCGTCTGGTACGAGGCCTTCGACTCCGTTAGGGCAAAGAGCACGGGTTTCTCGCCGGGGTCCTTGCGCCACGACCAGGTATTGCGAAACCAGAGCTGCGGCAGCAGATGAATTGCCGCGGAATCGGGCCCCCGGTTGTGAGCCGTCACTTTCATCAACACGTCTTCGGGACCCGCCTTGGCATATTCGACGAACACGTCGAAATAGCGGTCGTCGTCAAAGATGCCCGTGTCGAGCAGCTCGAACTCCGGATCCCGTTTGCCGCGCCGGCGGTTTTCCTGGGCAAGTCGGGCATAAGGGAACTGACGCTGCGGATACTTGTAAAGCATTTTGAGGTACGAATGCGTGGGCGTGGCGTCCAAGTAGTAATAGCATTCCTTGACATCTTCGCCGTGATTTCCCTCGCCGTTGGCCAGGCCGAACAATCGTTCCTTCAGAATATTGTCGCGGCCGTTCCAAAGCGCCAGCGCCAAGCAAAGCCGGCTCTGGTCGTCGCAAATGCCGGCAATGCCATCTTCGCCCCAACGGTAAGCGCGGCTGCGGGCGTGGTCATGCGAAAGAAACTCCCATGCCGCTCCGTTCGCGCTGTAATCCTCGCGGACGGTGCCCCACTGGCGTTCCGAGACGTAGGGTCCCCACAGGTTCCAGTTCGCCTTCCCCTGGCGGGCTTCGAGCACGCGTTGCTTCTCGGCAGCCTTGGCCGGATCCGATTTCATTGCCGCCTCTTTTTACTGACTGAGTTGGGCCGCATGTGCGGACAAGAAGCTCACCAACCGTGGTTCCCTGACCAACCCAGCGGGTCATGGCCCTCGCTGGTTGACGAGCCTGAATAATTTCTCTCCACTCATGCGAAAAGCCGCGTTGTGCGGGCAGGCATAAACACAGCTTACATCGTCATCCGGCCCGACAATATCTCGGCACAGATCGCACGTCGTGGCTTTATGTTGGATCACCTGCCGCATTCGTTCAGGGTGTTCGGGGTCGGGCTGCACGTCCTCGATGGCGTGCATGTTGATGTTGCCGTAAGGGCAGTTCTTGGCGCATTGACTGCAACCGATGCACCAGTCCTCGATCACGATTTCCAGCGCGTTGGGCGAGCCTTCGCGCGGTCGGCGGTGGATCGCGTCGACAGGGCAGCCGACAAGGCAATAAGGATCCAAACACGACCGGCAAGAACTGGCTACCAGGAACTTATCGAACCTCAGGCCCTCGCGGATCAACCGCGTCACGCCATCGTGCGAATCGGCGCAAGCCTTTGTACACTCGTCGCAACGGGTGCATGCTTCGAGATCGAGCACGAGCAGTTTTTGAGCGTCGAATAGCCCTTGCTCCAAGAAATCTCCCAGTTTTCCGCCGAGCCGTTGCCGCGAGACCGCATCCTTTTCCAACAGTCGCTCGGCCTCTTTTGCAATCAAATCGGACAGTTCGCCATACTTTTCGAGCAACTCGCGAAAATGCTCGCCGCGAACGCGAACCAATTCGACGTCGTCGAGCGCCGT
Source organism: Planctomycetia bacterium (assembly GCA_016200205.1). GTDB lineage: Bacteria > Planctomycetota > Planctomycetia > Pirellulales > PALSA-1355 > PALSA-1355. Next base: position 2,898 of record JACQFF010000233.1, on the reverse strand, counting down.
GCAAGTGGCGGTGCGGATGCCGCTCGCCATGCCTTCTGGATATTTGTACGCCACACGCTGGGAAACTTGGGACAACAATCCGATCTCGCCAAAGTGGCTGCCGGGCCCCAGATAATCGAGCACGAGCTGCTCACCGCGATAAGTCTGCGCGACCTTCACGAAGCCAAGTCGGACCATGTAGAAGTGATCGGCCGGATCGCCTTGCCGGAAAATGACCTGGCCCGGATCGATATGCACCAATTCGACCCGATCTCGCAGAAACTCGATGCATTCGGCCCGCTGATCCGGATTCAGGCCTTTGAACAGTGAAATATCTTGCAAGTGGCTTGTCAGCGCGCGCTTGCGATAGGCTTTTCCCAAAAGTTCTCGCGCGACCTTATCGCGCTGCAGCATATAGAGCACATTGCGGCCGATCTCGAGCACTTCGCCGCCGTCTTTGGCCACGACGGTCGCCGAGCGCGGGTAATGATTCAGGCAGGTCATTTCGCCGATGATCAGGTCCTCGGGCGGACCCAACGATGCCGATCCGCCAAGGGGAACCGGTATGTTGCCGTCATTGCGGACACTCAAGGGGTTGGCCGCGCCGGCCACGACCGAAGTACGACTGGTCAAGCCTGTTTTGATTCGTCCGACGAACGCCCGTAAACCGGAAGTTTTCTTGGTGCCGATATGCCGCAGCGATGTCTGCAGAAAAACTTCGTACCTGCCGCCCAACAAAACGAATGCCGTCGATCCGGACTCGCCTTCCCGGCAGAGCACTTCGCCGGGTTTGATCTTTCGTCGCGTAATCGACCGCGAGTTCCACTGCAAGAATTTGTACGGGATGTTGGAGAACAGCGGGATTTGCTTGAGTTGCGCGACGGAAACCGCTGGGGAACCATCGTCTTGCTCGGCGAGTTCAACCGGACTGCGCAGCGTCAGCGCGCCGGTGGGGCACGAGATCATGCATTCGCCGCAAGAAACGCAACCCGACATGCCCATTGGGTCGTCTAAATCGAAGGCGATGCGCGTCGTATAGCCCTTTTGAGTGTGTCCGATGATCCGGTTGTCCCGCACGTCAGTGCAGCCCCGGACACAACGGTCGCAAAGAATGCAGGCGGTGTGATCGACGACGAACAGGGATGACGAGTTGTCACGACCGCGGTCGGCGGGCGGAGGGGCGAGCCGTGATTTTTCCACTCCTAATCGCGCGGCCAATGCGGCCAACTCGTTAAATGGCTGCTCGGCGAGCACCTCTTGTGCCGAGCGGCCTTGCAGATGATCGCCGACGAGCAATTCAGTCAGCACTTTGACGGCCGAACGTACTCGCTCTCGAGCCGCGAGATCCGGCGACTCGATGGTCTGAACCTCCATCGTATCTTCGACTCGGTGCTGGCAAGCCGGCAAGAGTTTTCGCTCGCGCGTGATTTTGCCGCGTTTCATTTTGGCGATTTCGACAACGCAAATGCGGCAGACGGCGACCGGATCGACGTGGTCCTGATGGCAGAGCACGGGAATGGGGTTTTTGTCGCCGATCTGCTTCACGAAGAGCTGCCGCGCCGCATCGTAAATGGTCGTGGCGCGTGGGATCGCGCGTCCCAACGAATCCTTCAACGGGTTGCCCTGCGAGTCGGTGGCCGGCACGGCTTTCTTGACGGTTACCGTTTGGCCGTCGATCGTGAGCGTAATCTCCTTATCGAAATCCGCGGCGGTGGCCGGCGCGAGGCGAAGCAACTGGCCGTTCACATCGCGCGCAAACAAACCTTCTTCTTCATCGCGCAGGGCGGCAATATCCAGGAATTCGTCGCTCATCGGCTGCTCTCCGCGGACTTTGGCTTCCCCTGCCCCTCGGTCTTAGCCGGACGCTGCGCGGGTTCGGATCGAAAATACTTCATCCACGATATCAATGGATTGGGGGCCGCCACGCCAAGCCCACAGATCGAGGTCATTTCCATGGCCAGCGCCAATTCCCGGACGATTCCCCGAGCGGAGTCAAAATCCGAAGCTTTGCCGCGCGAGTGGGCAAATTGTTCGGCGATTTCCACGAGCTTTTGACTCCCGATGCGGCAGGGGACGCATTTGCCGCAAGACTCATTGCGGAAGAATTCCGCGCAGTTCAAGGCCTGGTCCAACATGTCCGTGCCTTGGCCATAAATCACGATTCCCGCCCCTAGCATCAACCCTAACTGACGAAACAGAGCCAGGTCCAGCGGCAAATCCAAAATGTCGAGATGAGTTGCGCCCGGCGGCAGCGTCGCCTTCAGTGTGTCCGGCAATCGCTTGCCGTCCAGCGGCAGCATCACCGGCAAGAACCCACCCGAAGGTCCGGACGGGGCGACCGCGGCCGGCGGCTGGCCATCCAAGGTCCCACCGGCACATCGATTGAGTAACTCGCCCAGCGGCAGCCCGATCGGCACTTCATACGCCCCCGGCCGCTTGACGTCGCCCGAAATCGAGAAGAAACGCAACCCCTTGCACCCGTTCAGTCCTTGATCCGCGTACCAGGAACCCCCGAGAATCGCGATGGGCACTGCCCAGGCAAACGTTTCGACGTTGCTCAGCAGCGTGGGCTTGTTCCACAATCCGTTCGTCTCGAGTTGGGGAGGACGGTTGCGTGGTTGGGCGCGTTTTTCTTCGAGGGCCTCGATCAGCGCCCCCTGCTCGCCACAAATGTAACCGCCCGGACTTTCGACGACCTCGACGCTGAAAGAGCGGTTCTGGCCAAGGATTTGCGAGCCGCAGACCCCCTGCATTTCGGCCTCGGCGATGGCGCGGCGCAGGGCCTCGATTTGAGCCGCGTATTCGTGCCGGATGAAAATGTAACCTCGCGTGGCGCCCAGGACCAGGCCGGCAAGAATCACGCCCTCGACCACAAGGTACGGTTTGTGCAAGAGGATTTCACGATCCTTGAACGTGCCG
>JACQFF010000232.1 GCA_016200205.1 Planctomycetia bacterium | reverse complement strand
CGGCGAGGTGCAGCTACACCCGCAGCGGATGTAGTTGGGGGCTTACGGGGGCTTTCGGCACGGTCCGTGGATTTGCCCGAAACGCTTAAGAAACCGCGTTTTACGGCCGAAACACGCACATTCCTGCGAACGCCTTTTTTCAATTAAAAGTCCGTTGCTCTACCAACTGAGCTACAGCCTCGAAGGCGGTTCACTGTAGCAAGTTGCGACGACTTACGAAAGCGGCCAACAGCGGCGCGCACAGGTCCACAGTGTCGGGATCGCATTCGGCGCGCGACGGGGTCAGAAGCCAACTAAGGACGTCACTTTTCCAATGCCACAGCGAGCCATTGTGGCTCATCGCTTCAGCACGGTCCCTTTGCGGTTCGCTTGACAGCCGATTGCGAGATGAGCATCAGTTGCTCTGTGCGGCTGCGCCAGTTGTCTCGTCATCAGTGGTCAGCAATTTGCGATATTCGTCCGCCGTGGCAGGCATCCGTTCGCGCCCGGTCGGGTAAAGCCTGCGCTTCGCGACGATTTGGGAGGGTATATCTGTTGGGCTGCGGGCTTTGGAAAAGCTTGACGGATCGCGGCCGCTCGTCCGATACGGAAGGAGACGTGTGTTGGATAAATCATTATGCCACGTGAGGTAACTCCCAGGGAGGTCGCACTTGCAAGGCTTTATTGACAATACCAGTTGGGCGGAAACGGAACATCGGCGACGGTTCTGGAGCTTTGGCGTCCCGGGCTGGGCTCTGATGGCTATGGGAGCCGCCCTGGCGTTTGGCGCGATTGATTTTACGATTGTGCGGCCGGCGGCGCGGCAAATGGCACACCTTCAGCAACAAGTGGCCGAGTTGGAAGCGAGCGTGCACGACTTGGCGGGGCAGAAAGGAATCGTCGTCGCGACGAATACTCTTTTGGGCCAATTGGCCGAACAGGGCCGCCGCAACGCCGAAGCAAGCCAATCGCTCGATGATATTTCGGCCCTGCACCAGCGGCTCAATCAACAGACAGAACAGGCGCAACGGGCGCTCGAGGTGATGGAAAAGTTGGCCTCGCTCCAAGATGGGCTGCTGCAAAATGCCGCGCGCATCGAACAGGCTTTCGATGCGCTGGAATCGATCGAAGGCTTACAATCACGCCTGGCCGGTCAGCAATTCGCAACCGAAAACAGCCATCGCGCTCTCGACGCGCTCGATCAATTGCGCAGCCGACTGTTGCAGTCCAGTTCGCTGACAGCCAGCGCGCAGACGAGCCTCGACGAAATCGATGCCTTGCAAGGCCGGCTGACGCTCGAGCACGAATCGAACCTGGCGGCCCAGCAAAGCCTGACGTCGCTGGTGGACTTGAAGCGGACGACCCAGGAACAGGCCCCCGATATCGCGGCTGCCCGCGGCGCGCTCGAAGGATTGATGGACCTGAAGGGTTGGCTGTTGAACGGGAATGACGATTTGGCGCGGGCCCGCGAAGTGGCGCAGCAATGGACGCGCCTTCAAGAGCAACTGGTGCAAGCCGGGCCACAAGCGGCCGAAGGCCGCGTGCGTGTCGACCAATTGCTCAACCTGGCCGACGACTTGATATGCCGCGGCGGCAACACCGTGCCGGCTCAAGAGTCGTTGGAAGGCTTGATTAGCATTCGAGAACGGCTGGACGATCAAGGTCAGGAGCTGGAACTCGCGCGGCAGCGTGTCGACCAATTGATCGAGTTGAAAGACCGGGCCCTGTCGCAAACCGGCGATCTGGCCAGCGCGACGGAAAACCTGGAACTGATCGCCGACGTGCAGGACCAGTTGACAAGAATCGCGCAAACCTTTGGCCGCATGCGACACTGGATCGCCGAAATCCTGGCGTTCGAGCCGATCTTCAATCGCGCGATGCGCAGCTTGCAGCCGCTCGCCGAACTGGGAAATCTGCGGCACTTGAGCGCCAGCGAATTGCGGCAAGTGATTCACGCGATCGACGCGCGCCGCTCGCCCCAATGGACCGGCGCGCCGAGCGCCGAACCGGCCGCGGTCGACGGCTCCGTTTCGGGCTTGCCAGTGGCCGAATCCGCGCGGGTCGAATGAGTCGTTCGTCGCGCAGTGGGCCGTTAGCAACCGTGTCCCGGCAACCAATCTTGCTCGGTCTATTTCGGTTGACGGATCGTGCCCGATGACTGGCCGCTTCTTTCTCCGGCTGGACACTTGACTGGTAAAGACGCAACTGTTGTAATTCCCTTGGAATTACCTGCCGCAATGCGACCAGTTGATCGATCGATGTGTCAGTCGAGGACGGATGATATGGCGCGGCTTCTCACGGCAGCACAACGGCGGCGTTACGCACAGGAGGGTATTGTTTTCCCGATCCGGGTGCTATCGGCCGCCGACGCAGAGCGTTACCGACTCGACTGCGATGCATTAGAGGCTCAACTCGGCGGGAAGCCGCGTACTGTGGACGTGCGGCAAATGCACCTGCACTTCCGCTGGGCTTACGAGTTGGCGACGTGCCCGTTGATGCTAGACGCTGTCGAGGATCTACTGGGATCGAACTTGCTCGTCTGGGCCACCGAGTTGTTCACAAAACATCCACACGATTCCGCGGTGTCCATTGGTTGGCATCGGGACGCGCCCTACATGGGACTTGATCCCGAGTTGGCCGTCACTGCCTGGATTGCACTGACGACCAGCAATCGCCCCAACGGCGCGATGCAGGTCGTTATCGAACCGGAGCGGAAGAAGAGTCGCGAATCGGAAGGAAATAAGGGCCGCCGGCATGGCCACGGCGAAGCAGGGTTAACCGGCGTGCAAATGGATCAAATGATCGATGTGACGCTCGAGCCCGGTGAGATTTCATTGCACGATGCTCATGTTCTTCACGGATCGGGCGCAAATCGCACGAGTGCAAAGCGCGTGGGTTTCGCGGTGCGCTTCACCACGCCGGAAGCTCGACCCGCGTCCGAAGGTGCCCCAGCGATCCTGGCTCGAGGCAACGACCGCCGCGGACACTTTGCGCTTTGGCAGCCCCCGGACGAGAACGATTGCGAGCGTGCTCTGGCCGAAATGCGAGGTTCGGCGCGGCAGCACCTGGATTCAATGCTCCTCAACCTGAAACAAGCCACTCATTGAGTCCGCCCCCTTTCCTCGCGGGGCAGCCGGCCGACAGATCGGTGGACCCATGGCAGTACGCAACGGGCCGCCTGGCGTCGGACCATCGAGCGTCACACTGGGGACTGAGAACGACCATGACTAGCATCGAGACGACGATCCGCGATTACATCCTCGATTCGTTCCTGACAGATGGCCGGTCGCCGTCTCTGAACGACGACGACGATTTGTTGACGATTCTGGATTCCTTGCAGATACTGCGAATGGTGATGGACCTGGAGAAGATGTACGACATCAAGGTCGATAACAGCGAACTGACAGCGGAGAACTTGGGAACGGTGGCGAGGCTCGCCGCGTTTGTCGCCGGTAAGCCACCGAAAACGGTATGTTAAAGCGCCGATTGGTTCCCGAGCGTCTGGTCGACGACGGCGCGGTCGTAGTCTGCGGCGCCGGCGCTGCCGGCCTGGCCGCGGCGTTGTGTTCGGCTCGCCAAGGAGCGAGCGTCCTTTTGGTGGAGGCGGGTCCGCATTTGGGTGGGACTGTCACGAATGCACTCATTCATACCCTGGCCGGCCTGTACGATTCGACCGGACGGGTCATCAATGATGGCTTGCCGCGCGAGCTAACCGAACGATTGCTGCAAGCCGATCCGCATGCGCGCCAACGAAAAATGGGACGCGCCTGGGTCTTGAACGTCTGTCCCAACTCGTATCGCGACGTCGTCGAACGTTGGATTGCCCGGGAGCGGACGATCAGGATTGTCTATCGCGCCCAGCCGACGCGCGCGGTGCAAGCGAACCGGCGGATCGTCGAGCTCGAGGTCGCAGCATCGGGCCGCACATTTCGGGTTCTCCCGCATGCGGTGATCGATGCCACCGGAACGGCCGAGGTGGCACGGCTCTTGGACCCGTCGAACGTCGTCGACGAGATCGGGCGAGCGGCGGGGGGCTGGATCTTTCGTCTGCGCGGAGTCGCTGCCGGAGCCCTGGACTTCCCGAAAGGAGTCGCCGTTGTCCGCGAACTGCGCGCCGCGGCGAAAACGACAGCACTCCCTGCCGGATGCAGCCAAGCCTGGATCGATGCGGGCGTGTACCCGGACGAAGCGTTCGTGAAATTGTTTGTGCCCCTGGAGGACTATTGGCCGGATGTAAAGAGCCTCGGTGAAATTACAAACCGGCTTAAGTTCACGCAACACTCGGTGCTCCGCTTCTTACGAAAACTGCCCGGTTTCGAAAAGACTTATATTACCCAGACGGGTCACCTCGGCGTGCGCGACGGGGGACGAATTCGTGGACGGTACACGCTGACGGGCGACGACGTTCGGCAGGCCCGCAGCTTCGTCGACGCGATTTGTCGATGCTCGTGGCCGATCGAGTATTGGGATCCTCAACGGGGCGTATCGGTCGAGTATCTGCCGGAAGGATCCTGCTACGAGATCCCGATGCGCTCGCTGCAATTAGTGGAACTGCAAAACTTCTGGGCGGTCGGGAAATGCCTGTCGGCCGACCGGTTCGCCCAGGCTTCAGCGCGCGTTGTCGGTACGTGCTGGGCCATGGGCCAGGCCGCCGGGGCCTCGGCGCATCACCTGGAGAAGAAGTACAGTGACAAGGAACCTGTACGAACAGTTTGATCAGACAGCGCGGCGCATGGGCGAGTATCCTGCAGTGCTCGGCCCTCAGACGGACGCCTCGGTGTCGTACCGCGCACTGAATGAAGCAATTCTGGCGACAAGCGGCCGGCTCCAAGCCCTCGGCGTGCGACCAGGCAATTGCGTGGGTCTGCACTACCCCAGCTCGGTCCATTACATCATCGGCAACTATGCAATCTGGCATTGCGGGGCCTGCGTCGTGCCTCTGCCAGTGGAGCTGGCAACGGAGGAGAAGAGGCACATCTGCCGGTGCCTGGCGCTGGATTACGTGATTTCAGACAAGTCGTGCTCCGGACTCCTCGAGCCGTTTGGCCGAACCGAAGCGAGCGATCTGGCGGCCCTCGGTGCCGAGATAATTCCCATCCGCGGCGCGGCACATCGGCCCGCCGGTTTTCACGCAATCAACAGCGCGTTCATACGCTATACCTCCGGCACCACCGGAGCGTCCAAAGGCGTCGTGCTTTCCCACGAAAGCATATTTGAGCGGATTTGCGCAGCGAACGAGGCATTATGCATTGGGCCTGAGGACCGCGTGCTGTGGGTGTTGTCGATGTCGTATCACTTCACCGTGTCGATCGTCAGCTATTTGACGTTTGGAGCAACGATCGTGTTGCCGGCGAATCATTTCGCGGCGGCGATTGTGGATGCCATCTGCCGCCACCGAGCAACGCTGCTGTATGCTTCGCCGATGCACTACGCACTACTGGCGGACTGTGCCCAAGCCACGCGCCTGCCGAGCCTGCGTCTGGCGATCTCCACGACGAGTTCTCTCGACGGCCGCGTGGCCTGGAAATTTGCTGAGCGCTACGGTCGGCCGATCGCACAGGCTTTAGGAATCATCGAGGTTGGACTGCCGTGCGTGCACGTTGACAGCAACACCGAGCGTTGGGATAGCGTAGGACGTGTGTTGCCGGCCTACCAGTTGCGGCTGGAGGACGCCGGATTAGGCCCGCAACTGCGGGAAGTGCTCATTCGCGGCCCGGGGTTTTTGGACGCATATTATCATCCCTGGCAATCAAGGCGCGAAATCATGCCCGACGGCTGGTTTCGCACCGGCGACGTCGGTTGGCTCGACCAGAACGGATACCTGTTCTTGCGGGGGCGCTCCAAGGACGTGATCGACGTTATGGGAATGAAGTTTTTTCCGCAGGAAGTCGAACGTGTGCTGATGTCTCATCCGCACGTTTCAGCCGCGTCGGTGGTGAGCGCGCGCGACGATCGCTGGGGCGAAACCGTCCATGCGTGTGTGGTGGCAAAGCATCCGCGCGGCGCTGATTTGGAAGAGGAGCTGCGGCAGTATTGCGCCGGGCAAATGGCTGCCTACAAGGTGCCGCGGCGAATCGAGTTTGTACGCGCGTTGCCTTGTACCGCCAGCGGCAAAGTGCTTCATCGAGCCAAGTAGCATCTTACTGATCATCCTGACGCCTTCCACTCGCACCAAGAACGTCCTCGGAGCTCACAGGCGCGATGAACACTCGACGATCCGGCCCGATGCGCTCGAGGCCAAAGCTGTCGGCCCACGACGGCCAGCCGCTCAATCCCCTCGACCTGGCGTTGCGCTGCGTGGACCGCTCAATCCGCGACATGGGTTATCCGGGTTTCGAAACCCAGATGCTTGCGTGGATGTCGGGCCGTGTTGACGCCGCAGGCTTGCGCCGCGCGATCGTGCAGCTTGGCCAATGCTACCCGGTGATCACCGCCAGCCTCATGGAAAGCGACTTGGACGACGGCGTCTCGCCGTACTGGACGTTTCAGCCGGGTCGGGAAGCCACGCTGCATGAGGCAGAACTACGTACGGCCGATCCGGGCGAAGTGCTGAGCTGCGCCGAAGAATTACTTTCGGTCTCTCACGATCTGGCAAACGAGGCACCGCTTCGATTCCATCTGTTGCGTCGTCCTGACGGCCGCGACGTATTCCTGATGCAGTACAACCACGTTCTAGTGGACAACCGGGCGACGGCGTTGCTGCTCCGCCAGCTCAATCAGCTTTTTCAAGCGACAAACCATCACCTGTCGCCACACCACGAACCGCGGAACCTGGTCAACCAGCGGCTCAGAGCGGTGCCGCATGCGGATCGCCGGGCCGCGGCACTTCGCGCGATCGAATTGCAGGGCAGAACGCTGCGAGGGCGGGCAGCGATCCTGGGCACAGATCAGCGGGACTCGTCACCCGTGAAATTACGGATCGATGCGCGGTGCATCGCGTCGGAGGAGACTCGCGCAATCCACGCCCGCGTGCTGAAACTTTGTGGGCTGCCCAGCTTGTCGATGGCGATTCTGGCCAGCACCTTCCGTGCGATACATCATCTAGGATGCGACCGCCGCAACGCCGGACGCAACTACGTCGCCGGCATCGGCCTGGACTTGAACTTACGTGGCGGCGGACAGCTCCTGTTACAAAACCTGCTGTCGGTGGTGCCGATCAGTGCCCGAGAAGAGGATCTGAACGATCGAGACCGGCTGGTGCGCGTGCTGACCGGACAGTTGCGGAACCATCTGGAGTCAAGCGTCGATCTGGGCGTGCTCCGGCTGGCGGCCGCGTTCCACAGGCGCCCACGGCACATGAGCTGGGTCATCGAGCACCTGCTGCGCTGCGGCTGTTCGCTGTGGTACGCATATTTTGGTTCGCTCGACATGGTCGGACCGCGTCTGTTCGGCGCTGAAATCGAAAAGATCTTCTATGTCGGCCCGACCTGGTCGCCGATGGGCATTTCGCTCCTTGTGAATCAATTCCACGGCCGCTTGTTTTTTCAGGCGACATACGACCCCGTGTTGGTGACCCAGCCCTTGGCCGAGGCGTTCCTGGATCATATTCTCACGGACTTGCAACACGGCAATGTGCCATGAAGCAACGGTGCACCGCGAGCTGGGGGACTCTACCGGGCGGCCTGCTGCTTTTTCGACAGCTCGATCAAATACTGTGCCACATTGGCCAGCGTGGGCGTTTCATAGACCCACCAGTCCAGGTCAGTGATGTGCAAGCCGAATTGTTTTTCGACTTCGCACAGAAACTCGATGCCCTCAAGCGACGAGAGTCCCAGTCCGATGGCGAACAGCGGGTCATCGGCCAAAACACCGGACGGCTCCCGCGTCATGCCGAAGCGTTCGGTGAGCAGTTTTCGCAGAACGTCAACGGTTCCCTCGAATCCGAGCTGCGCCGCGTCGAGTGGCATGCTTTCCGTCTCCCCCGGCCGTGTTCGCATAATACACCCGCCCGGTCGGTTGTTGGCCGCCAGGCCGGGGAGGCTTTTCGCGCAACGAACTCCAACAAAACCGCCTCGGAGAAGGGGGCAGCCCCCAGCTTGCTCCGAGGACTCCGCAAAATTGAGACACTCCCAGCCGATTTTGTTAGAGCCTCTTTGCTAAGTCACTTGTCGACGACCCGCCCGACATTATGAATCTTATCAGGCAGGTAAAGGCTTTCACAGCCAGCGTGCGCAGCGGCGAGGCTCGCCGAGTTCGGCCTACTTTTAAAAAAGAATCGGCACGCGCCACAGGCGAACTTGACGCTCTTGGGCCGCTGCCGATAGATTGACCCACTTCGATGGAGACCAGGAAAGTCACTCTGTACCGTTTAGGTGGATATGTCCAATCTGGTCGTGAAGCCGGTTGCCTCTCGGCGGGAACAAAAACAATTCGTCAATCTTCCGTGGAAGTTGTACGAAGGCGACCCCAACTGGATCCCGCCACTTTTGATGGAGCACCGCGGGCTGCTCAACTACCGGCGCCATCCCTTCTATGACGACGCCCAGATTCAGACCTTTTTGGCCACTCGCAATGGGCAGGTGGTGGGACGCGTCGCGGCCATCGTCAACCATGCCCACAATCGGCTGCAGAACGAAAAACGTGGCTTTTTCGGCTTCTTCGAAGCTCTCGACGATCAACACCTCGCCAGCGCTCTGTTCGACGCGGCCCGCCAGTGGCTGCTCAAGCACGGCATGCAGACCATTCGTGGGCCGGTCAATCCCTCGCAAAATTACGAATGCGGCCTGTTGGTCGACGGTTTCGACTCGCCGCCCACGTTCATGATGACCTACAACAAATCCTATTACGGTCGGCTGATCGAAGGTTACGGGTTCAAAAAGTGCAATGACTTGTTCGCGTTCTGGGGCCACATCGAGATGGTCTCGAAGCTCGACAAAAAACTATTCTTCATTTGGCAAGAGGCCAAAAAGCGGTTCAACGTCAACTTGCGTCTGATGAACAAGGCCAAGTTCAACGACGAGCTCGAAATGTTCCTGCGAGTGTACAACGAATCGATGACGGGCAGTTGGGGCTTCGTGCCCCTCTCGGCCGGCGAGATTAAAGTGCTCGGCGCCGAGTTGAAGCACCTGATCGTGCCCGAGTTGGCGCTGGTCGCCGAAGTCGACGGTCAACCGGTCGGCGCGGTTTTCGGCCTGCTCGATTTCAATCCCCGCGTCAAAAAGATCGACGGCCGCCTGTTCCCCTTTGGATTTATTCACCTGCTTCGCAATCCGCGCGCGATTACGAAGATGCGAGTCATCAGCATCAACGTGGTCCCCGAGTATCAGCGTTGGGGTCTGGGCGTGGTGCTGTTGGGAGGGCTGATGGAGCCGATGCAAAAGTGGGGCATTCAAGAGGTCGAATTCTCTTGGGTATCGGAAGACAACACGCTCTCGCGCAGCAGCCTGGAAAAAGGGGGCTCTAAGCTCGTGAAAACCTATCGCCTGTACGATCGCGACGCGACGTGCTGAGCACCGGCGCCGCGGCAAGCTCCCCCGCCGCTACTCAAGCGAACACTTCCTGGATCGGTTTGCCCAAGCCGTCGCGGGTGACATAGAACGGCCGCCGCTCGATCTCGTAGGCCAGTTTGGGCGAGATTCCCAGCGCGCGGTAAATCGTGGCATGCAAATCTTCGATGACCACGCGATTTTCGATCGTCTTGCAGGGCCGCTCGTCGGCTGTCTTGCCGTACAAAAAGCCTGGCTTCATGCCGCCCCCGAAAAGCAGCACGCAGCCGGCGGCCGTAAAATGGCGATGCATTCCGTAATACTTGAGTTCTTGAATGACGTTGGGCACTTCCACCTGGTCCTTGACCTGCTGATCGGGGCGGCCCTCGGTCATCATGTCGCGGCTGAACTCGCTGGCCAACACGATCAGAGTGCGGTTCAACAGGCCGCGAGCTTCCAGATCGAGCACCAATTGCGAGAGCGGTGGATCGATCATGGCCTTCAGGTCGGTGAGCCGGGTATGACCGTTGTCGTGGGTATCCCAGTTTTTGAAGGGGATGTATTCGGTCGTGACCTCGATAAACGGCGCGCCGACTTCGGCCAGCCGGCGTGCCAACAAACAACCCAAGCCAAACTGGCCCGTATTGTAGCGATCGTAACTTTCCCGCGGTTCGCGGCTCAAATCGAACGCTTTGGCCGCCGGTGAACTGAGCAATCGATGAGCGTTGTCGAGCGAGCGGACGAGCGATTCTTTCTGATAATCGCTCCCCAATTGTCCCACTGGGCTTTCGGCGACGAGCTTTTTGTAAAACTGGTAACGATTCTCGAATCGATCGGGGGAAATTCCGTGCGGCGGGCGGACGCTGGCCATGGCCTGATCGGCCTGTGGAATAAGGAACGGGCCGTACTCGCCCCCCAAAAAGCCGGCTTGATGAAACGCCTTAAGCTCCTCCCCTTCGCCGACGTCGAACCGCTGGCCAATGTCAATAAACGCCGGCACCGCCGGATTCAAGGGCCCCAGCGTACGCGCGATCACCGAGCCAATATGCGGCGCGGCCACCGTTTGCGGCGGCGCGTATCCGGTGTGCCAGTGATATTGATGCCGCGAATGCAGAATAAAACCCAAATCCCCGGCGGTGTAAGAGCGAATGAGAGTGCCGCGATTCATCACTGCGGCTGTCCGCTCGAGTCCTTGCGAGAACTTGATCGTATCGACCGACGTATCGATCGACGGAAACGTGCTCAGCACGCGATTCGATTCCAGCCCCTTTTCGAAGGGCGTGTAAAGCTTGGGATCGAACGTTTCCGTCGCGGCCATGCCGCCGCCCATCCACAGCACAATCACGGTGTCGGCCGTGGGCCGAATCTTTTCTTCCGTTTCGGCAGCCAAAATCCGTCGCGGATCGCCCGCGGCCAGCGCCGAGAGCGTAGCGGCACTGGCCGTGCGGAGAAAATCGCGCCGGTTCCAAGGCAAACGATGGGTGCGGTCAATAGCGTTCATGGCAGTGCTGTTTAGTATATCAGTTGAAATTCGGGAAGCATGACAATGGCCCACATAAGGTCTTCAATTCCTTCGGCCGTCGGCCGTGGCCCCAAGAGCTCCAGGGCAAGTGTTCGTTCCGCGGCGCTGGGCGTTCTTGATAACGCTCGACGGTAGATTTGCTCGACGAGTTTCGCCGGCTCGTCAGCGGTCTCGGCCCATTTTTTAGCTCCTTTTTCCAACAGCGTCGAGAGTGGCGTGCCGTTGGTCAATTCCAATGCTTGCAGCGTGGTGGCCGTCTTGGGCCGTTCGGTGACGACTTGCTCGCGATTGGATCGCCCCAGCGCGATCAGCAGGGGATCGGCGTTGACCAAGGAGGCTCGCGCGCTGGCCCGCTGGACGACCGGATTGGCTTTAGAGCCTTCGTCCGAACCGCTTGTGCCGCTTGTTATCAAAGCCGCGGGTTTGACGGCCGGCGGCGCATATTCGATCCCGGTCAAGCTCGAGACGGCATCCACGAACTGTTCGGCCGAGAGCCGTCGCACGAGTGGTCCGCGGAAAACAAAATCTTCGCGGCTGTTTTCGCCCGCGTCGACGGACCCCAGTTGGTAGGCCCGCGAGCCGACGATTTGCGAGATCGTGTGTTTGAGGTTGTAACCGTGGTCGGCCAAATCGCCGGCCAGGTAGTCCAACAGGTCGGCATTCCACGGCGGATTATCCATTTCATCGACCGGGTCGACCAGGCCCCGTCCCAATAACCGCGCCCAGAGCCGATTGACGATCGTTCGCGCCAATCTCCCGTTTTCACTGCGGGTCATCACTTCGGCCAGTTGGCGCAGCCGCTGGGGCTTGGGAGCGGCCGCATCGATGCTTCCCAATTGCGGGAAGAGGAATTGCATCGGGGCAAATTTTCCGGTCGGCTGATCGCAACGGTGAATCTCAAGCGGCCCATCGGCAAAAACGCTGGCCAGGCCGTAGGCGTCGGCCAGTTTCCAATCACTAATAAAGCTGTCGTGACACGAAGCACATTTCAAATTGATGCCCAGGAAAACCTGTGAGATGTTCTGCGCCGCTTGCACCGGCGGAACCTGGCTGGAGTTGACCACGCCGCGCCAGACGATGCCTTTGATAAACCCGGCCGACTCCGGCGTCGGGTTGATAAGCTGACGGACGAACTGGTCGTACGGCAAATTGTCGGCCAGCGATTTGGCCAGCCAATCGGTGATTTGCAGCCGTCCGCCATCGATGTAGCCGGTGCCGCGATAGTCGTTCCGTAGGGCGTCGTTCCAGAACGTAAGCCAATGAGCCGCGTACTGCTGCTTGTCGTCGAGAAGTCGTGTCACCAGTTTTTCGCGTTTGTCACCCGACCGATCCTGCAGAAAAGCGTCGGCTTCGTCCGGCGAGGGCACTAGTCCGATCAGATCGAGGTAGACCCGGCGCAGGTACGTCCGGTCGGATGCCACTGGCGGCGTGTCGACGAGTGACGTCGCCGCGGGCTTGACTCCAGCCGATGACAGCGAAGACTCGAGAATAAGATCGATCGGATTCGACGATTTCGAACCGGCTGCGGGGGCCGGCACGGTAACGCGACGGGGCTCCAGCGAAGCCGAAGGCACCTTCTTGAACGTGAAGCCTTGCTCCCAGGGCAACCCCTGGTCGATCCAAGCCCGCAGCAGGCCGACTTGCTCGGCGGTCAGTCGCGGTCCTTGAGCCGGCATGATGGTGTCCGGCTCCAAGCCGGCGACCAATTCTATGAGCCTGCTTTGTTCACTTTTGCCGACGACGACGGCCGGGCCTGACTCGCCGCCTTTGAGGAGCGACTCTCGCGTGTCGATCGAGAAGCCACCCTTTTGCTTCCCGCCAGCATGGCACTTGGCGCAACTGTTGGCCAAGATCGCCAAGACATCTTTATGGAAATCGACTTGTCGGCCGGTTGGCTCGGGCAGTTTGCCGGCCTCCGCGGCCCCGACGACGCACGGGTTGCCGATCAGCACCAGGCTGGCAAGGGTGGCGATGATTCTCATGGCAGGCGCGTTTGTGGGCGGGTAGGGCTGCAAAATTCCGGTCAGGGAGCAGATTCGTCAGCAGTTGCACTCTGGCCCGGCGCCAGATTACCTCTATATTGTGAATGAAGCCGACCCTCGTGGGAAGTGCTCTAGTGATCGACGGCGGGCTCACTGTTGGCCGATTATGGAATCTCTGCCGCTGTGGACGGACATCAAGCAGCTTTGGCCTCATCTCGCGGCCACTCTAGCGCTGGTGCTGGCGGTTTCCGCCTCGGCCCACCTAGTGATGTACAAAAAGGATACGCGCGCGGCGATTGGCTGGATCGCCGTGATCTTGATGGTGCCCCTGCTGGGCCCGATCCTCTATGCCTTGCTGGGCATTAATCGTCTCCAGCGTCGCGCGCTGACTTTGCGTGGTGCTGCGCCGCCGCGCCCCATCGTGTCGCCTCATTGTGTCGCGGATTCCGCTGGCATTGCCAAAGCGCTCTCGCCTCAAGCCAGGCATTTGGCCGCCTTGGACAACCTGATCGCGCAACTCACCAAGCGGCCACTGCTCGATGGCAACCGGGTTTCGCAGTTGATCAATGGCGACCAGGCGTATCCTGAAATGCTGCGGGCCATCGAGGAAGCCGAGTCCACGCTCACGCTGAGCAGCTACATCTTCGACAACGATCGCGCCGGCCGGATTTTCGCCGATGCCCTGACCGGGGCCGTGCGCCGCGGCGTCGAAGTCCGCGTGATGGTCGACGACATCGGCGCTCGCTACTCGTTTCCCTCGATTGTCCACCGGCTTCGCCGAGATCGAGTGACCGTCGCGCGGTTTTTGCCCACGCTCGTGCCGGCCCGGTTTGCATACGCCAATTTGCGCAATCATCGCAAGCTGCTGGTGGCCGATGGCCGGCTGGGGTTCACCGGGGGGCTGAACATTCGCGAAGGGCACGATTCGCAATTCCACTCGAAGTACCCGATTCAGGATCACCATTTTCGCATCGAAGGCCCGGTGGTTGCGCACTTGCAAGAAGTTTTCGCCGAGGATTGGGCTTTTTGCACCGGCGAACTTTTGCAAGACGAGAAATGGTTTCCCAAGCTGGAGCCGGTGGGCAAAGTATTGGCGCGAGGAATTTCGGCCGGCCCCGACGGAGATCTCGACAAACTGCGACTCACGCTTGAAGGCGCACTGTCCTGTGCGCGATCGTCGGTGTGCATCATCACGCCCTACTTTCTACCCGATGCGCCCTTGATCGCGGCGTTGAACGTGGCGGCGCTCCGCGGAGTTGAAGTCGATATCATCCTGCCCGAAGCGAATAACCTCACGCTCGTGAAATGGGCCTCGACGGCGTTACTCTGGCAAGTCCTGGAACGCGGCTGCCGGGTGTGGCTCTCGCCGCCCCCGTTCGACCATTCGAAGCTCATGTTGATCGACCGGGCGTGGACATTGTTGGGCTCGGGCAATTGGGATCCGCGCAGCCTGCGCTTGAACTTCGAATTCGACGTGGAATGCTACGACTGCGAATTGGCCGAAAACCTGCACTGTTGGGCAAGCCATAAGCGCCAGCTTGCGCGGCGCGTGACGCTAGCCGACGTCGATGGCCGCAGCATCCCCATTCGCCTGCGCGATGGTTTGGCGCGCCTGCTGACGCCGTATCTATAACGGCCCGGCGATCAAGAGCGGCCGGACAAAAGGTAAGGGCCGGTGCGACGCGAAGCCGCAAGCGCCACGAAACGCCGCCTGCAAGGTGCGCGGTTGTTTTTTATCCGTTTGTTCTCAGCATTTATGCGCTAGGGGGGACTCGCCCCGCCACGTTGACCGGCCCCGGCGGGGCTACTATATTCGATTGGACAAGCCGAATCGAATGCACCCGAACACGTTGCGCTCTCTCGGCCCTGCCTTGAGGAGCTCCAACAAAACCGCCGGGGGACTGTCCCGATTTTGCGGAGTCCTCGGAGCAAAATGGGACTGTCCCCTTCGCGCCGCGCGTGCCAGCGCGGGAAAAGTGCCATGATGCCATTTCCATCACCATGCCGTTTCGCGCTTGTGGTCGCCCTGGAATGGCTGGTGGTCGCCAATCATCTTCGTGCGCAGCAGGCAGACTTGCCGGCAAAGCAGCAGGGAGCCGCGGCGGAGAAATCGGCCGATCCGGCGGGCATCGAATTCTTCGAGAAGAAGGTCCGGCCGCTCTTGGTCGCCAGGTGTCATGGGTGCCACGGCGCTGACAAGCAAAAGGGGAACTTGCGGCTCGACTCGCTCTCCGGCGTGTTGAAGGGAGGCGATACGTCACCGGCCATCGTGCCGGGCAAGCCCGACGAAAGTCTGCTGGTCGATGCCATCCGCTATGGCGACACTTTTCGAATGGCCCCCAAGTCGCAATTGCCCGGCGAGGAAATTGCGACGCTCGTCGAATGGGTCCGCATCGGCGCGCCGTGGGGGAGCGAATCGGAAGTCGCCCTCGACGATCATTCGGCTCCCTTCAATCTGGCGGCTCGCGCGGGACATTGGAGTTTGCAGCCCATCGCGGCGGTTAAGCCCCCGAACGCCGGCAATCCCGGTTGGGTCAAAACGCCCATCGATCGATTTATTTTGGCCGGGCTCGAAGCGGCGGGTCTGAAGCCCGCCCCGCCTGCCGACAAACGCACTTTGCTGCGGCGCGTGACGTACGACCTGGTTGGGCTGCCGCCGACACCGGCGGAAATCGACGCCTTTCTGGCCGATGATTCGCCGACCGCGTGGGAAAAAGTCGTCGATCGCCTGCTTGCTTCGCCCCATTACGGCGAACGCTGGGCCCGGCATTGGCTCGACCTGGTGCGCTATGCAGAGACTTATGGCCATGAATTCGATTACGAAATAACCAACGCCTATCGCTATCGCGATTACGTCATTCGGGCCTTCAACGACGATTTGCCCTACGATCGGTTCGTGATCGAACACGTGGCCGGCGACTTGCTTCCCACCCCGCGCCGTCATCCCCAAGAAGGATTCAACGAATCGGTGATCGCGACCGGCTGCTTCTTTTTGGGCGAGTCGAAGCATTCGCCGGTCGACGTGCGGCAAGACGAAGCCGATCGGGTCGACAACCAGATCGACGTTTTTGGAAAAACCTTTTTGGGACTGACGATCGCCTGCGCGCGATGCCACGATCACAAATTCGACGCGATCTCGACCAAAGACTATTACGCCCTGGCCGGTTACCTGCAAAGCTCGCGCTACCAGCAAGCGTTTATCGATCCCCCTGAAACGCTGCAAAACACGATTGCCCAACTCAACGAGTTGCACGCCGATCGCCAGCGTCGTTGCGTCGATTTCGCGCGAGAGGCGCTTGAGCCCCGCCTGCGGCTGCTCGCACAAACGCTGTTGGCCCGGTTCGAAATACCTTCCGAAGAAAATTGGGCGAAGTACTTGCGTGAAACCGCGTTGACGCAGGTTGACAGCCCGTTTCATCCATGGGCTGTCTTGACGCAGAAACAGCCCGACGGCGCGCCGGATAACTTTGCCGAGCGCCGAGCGAAATTGGCGGCGCAGCTCAAGGAACAGCTCGCCAGCCCGCTGGCCGCTGAGTCGGTGGTCTTTGCCGATTTCAGCACGTCGAGTTATGACCCGTGGCGCAGCTACGGCGAGGCTTTTGGCAACGGGCCGGCCAAACCGCTCGAGTGGGCGCTAGTTGGGCCGCGCGGCCGATTTCCGGGACGGCTGCTGGGCGAAAACGCGGCGCACAGCGGCCTCGTATCGCCCAAGCTGCGCGGGACGCTCCGTTCGCCGACGTTCACGATCGAAAAACCAAAAATCTTTTATCGTTTGTACGGCAACGGTGGCCAGGTCCGGCTGATTCTCGACGGGCTGCTGCTGATTACCAATCCGATTTACGGCGGACTGCAATTTGACGCAGGTGGCGAGCAACCCCATTGGCGCGAACAAGACGTGAGCAAATGGATCGGCCACCGGGCTTACATCGAGGCGAATGATGATGGCGACGGCTACCTGGCTCTCGAAAAGGTTGTCTTTGCCGACGGCGCCGCGCCGGGACCCAAACCCAATCGGTTAGTGGCCGAAATCCTTGACGATCCCGCGGTGACTTCGCCGGCCGCCTTGGCCGAGAAATATCAGGCTCTATTCCAAAAGATATTTGCCGATTGGCTGGCGGAGCCCAATTGGTCTCATGACGATGGCGCCGACCGCGGCCGAATCACCCAATGGATTTTGGAGCAGCAAATTCTCGATCCGCGGTCGTACGAATCGGAAGAGCGAAAGTTCCAAGCCGGTCTCACGGCGCTCGATGAGCGGCAGCAGCGGATTGAGGCCGGCATCACGCCGCCGCGACAAGCGATGGCGCTGGCCGATGGCACGCCGGAAAACGAGCACGTTTTCATTCGCGGCAGCCACAAGACGCTGGGCGACGAAGTGCCCAGGCGGTTTTTGGAAGTGCTGGGCGGAACGCGGCATTCCGCTGCGAAATACTCGAGTGGCCGGCTGGAGTTGGCCCAACAGATGATTTCGGATGAGAACCCGCTAGTGCGGCGCGTGATTGTCAACCGGCTTTGGCAGCATCACTTCGGCGAGGGCATCGTTCGTTCGCCCGATGATTTTGGAGTGATGGGTCAGCCGCCGACGCATCCCGAGTTGCTCGATTATCTGGCCGCGGAGCTGGTCTCGCAGCGTTGGTCGCTGAAGCAGATGCACCGCTTGATGATGCTTTCAAACACGTATCAAATGTCGAGCCAGTTGCAGCCGGCGGCGGATCGCGCCGATCCGCAAAACAAGCTGTTGCATCGCATGTCGGTGCGCCGGCTGGAAGCGGAATGTGTGCGCGACGCGATTCTGGCCGTCTCGGGTCGAGCGGACGCGAAGCTGTATGGGCCCAGCGTGCTGCCGCATTTCACTGCTTTTATGACGGGCCGCGGCCGACCGAAGGATTCCGGGCCGCTGGATGGCGAAGGCCGCCGCAGCATTTATCTGGCTGTGCGGAGAAACTTTTTGTCGCCCCTGTTCTTGGCGTTCGATTACCCGATCCCGTTCACGACGATCGGCCGGCGGAGCGTGTCGAACGTGCCGGCGCAAGCCCTGACCCTGATGAACAACCCGTTTGTCATCGAGCAGGCGCGGCTCTGGGCGGCGCGGGTCTTGAGCATGCCTGATCGATCGGATCCGCAGCGAATCCGCGATATGTATCTGACCGCGCTCTCGCGGCCGCCGGAAAAGTCGGAAGAGCAGGCTGCCTTGGACTTCTTGGGCCAGTCGAATGGAAGTTCCGCGGCGACCGATCCGCGGGCGTGGGCCGATCTGGCGCACGTTTTATTTAACGTCAAAGAATTTATTTTCATCCAGTAGGCGAGCATCATGCACTGTGGCCGTTTTCTTGGCGCTCCGCTTTCTCGACGCGAGATGCTCGCGCGCTCGGCCAACGGGTTTGGCGCGCTGGCGCTGGCGGCTCTCTCGGGCGATCGCGCGTTTGCCGAGCTGGCGGCCGCGGCGGCCACGGAGGGCTCGGGGCGTCTGAATCCGCTTGCTCCGCGGGTCACGCATTTTCCGGCCAAGGCGAAAAACGTGATCTTCCTATTCATGGACGGCGGGCCTTCGCAGGTTGACACGTTCGATCCCAAGCCGCGGTTGGCGCGCGAACACGGCGAGCCGATCAAGATGAAAGTGCAGCCTACCCAGTTCGACAACGTCGGCAAAGTGCTCAAGTCGCCGTGGGAATTCCACCAGTACGGAGAAAGCGGAATTCCCGTCAGCGATTTGTTCCCGCACATTGCCACCTGCGCCGACGATTTGGCGATCGTCCGCTCGATGGTGGCTGATTTTTCGGAGCATACCAACGCCAATTATTTTATTCATTCGGGATCCGGCCAGCAGGGACGGCCCAGCTTGGGCGCGTGGGTCACGTACGGCCTGGGCAGCGCGTGCCACGATTTGCCCGGCTTCATCGTGCTCAACAGCGGCATGATCCCGCCGGGCGGCTGGGACATGTTCAACAACGGATTTCTGCCGGCCACGTATCAGGGTTCGTCGTTCCAGCGTGGCGACGTTCCGGTGGCCGACCTGGTGCGCGCGGAGACCAGCGCATCGGTCCAGAACAAGAAGCTCAACTTGATGCGTGCGCTGGACAGCACGGCCCTGGAGCGCACCGGCTCCGACGATAAGCTTGAATCGGCCATCGCCAATTACGAGTTGGCGTTCCGCATGCAGACCGCCGTGCCGAATCTGATGGACCTGGCCGACGAAAGCGAGGCCACGAAAAAACTCTACGGGCTCGATGATCCGGCGACGGAAGTCTTCGGCCGCCAATGCCTGGTCACGCGACGGCTTGTCGAGCGAGGCGTGCGATTCGTCGAACTGTTGTGCCAGAATCTGGGCTACGATCGCTGGGATCAGCACAGCAATTTGAAGGGCGGGCACGCCGACAACGCCCGAGCGACGGACAAACCGATTGCCGGGCTGTTGAAGGATCTCAAGTCCCGCGGCTTACTGGACGAGACGCTGGTCTTGTGGGGTGGTGAATTCGGCCGCACGCCGATGGCGCAAGGGATCGATGGCCGCGACCACAACCCGTTTGGGTTTACGATGTGGCTGGCCGGCGGCGGCATCAAAGGGGGTACGATCCACGGGGCCACCGATGAATACGGCTATTTTGCCGTCGAAAACAAGGTGGCCGTCCACGACCTGCACGCCACGATGTTGCACTTGCTGGGCATGGATCATAAAAAGCTGACGTATCGCTTCGGCGGCCGCGACATGCGGCTCACCGATATTCACGGAGAAGTTGTCGACGATATCTTGGCGTAATCTCGATAGGGAGATTGTGATGACCGGCTTGCTTCGAACTCGTCGTGGCGCAAGATTGGTACTGGCCGCGTTGTTTTGCTCAATCGGCGGCACTCTGCTGGCCGTCGACACTTCGCAGCCGCTTAAAGTCTGCCTGGTCTCCGGCTCGCTGGAATACAAGTCGAACGAGTCGCTCGCCGCGTTTCAGCAATATCTGGAAGCCAATTATCGCGCCAAGTGCTCGCGAGCCTTTGTCGAGGGCACCGACGAGGAGCATTTGCCGGGCCTCGAGAACCTGGCCGATTGCGACGTGATGCTGCTTTTCACTCGTCGACTGAAACTCTCGGGCGAGCAGTTGGAACGGCTGAAAAATTATTGCCAATCGGGCAAGCCCATCGTCGGCGTGCGCACCGCGAGCCATGCGATCCAAACCTGGCTCGATTTGGATAAAGAAGTGCTCGGCGGCAACTATCACAATCATTATGGGGCCGGTCCTGAAACGGACATCAAAATCGTGGACAGTGCCAAGAGCCATCCGATATTGGCCGGCGTGAAGCCATTTCGTTCCGCCGGCAGTCTCTATAAGAACGAAGGTCACGCCATCGATATTGACGTTTTGATGACCGGCGCCATTCCCGAGCACACCGAGCCGATCGCTTGGACCAGAATCTATAAAGGCGGACGGATCTTTTACACGTCTCTCGGCCACCCGCAAGATTTCAACGAAGAGAGCTTCCGCCGAATGCTCGTCAACGCGCTGTTTTGGACCACGGGTCGAACTCCGGAGCCGAAACAGCAGTCGGCGCTTTCGGCCGCGGCGGCGCCGGAAATCGAGCTTAAGAAAGATATCGTTTACGGAACCGGCGGCGGGAAGAATCTGCTGCTGGATTTGGCGGCTCCCAAGGGACTCGACCATCCGGTGCCGGGCATTGTCTGGATCCACGGCGGCGCTTGGCAGGGGGGGCACAAAGGCGAGTTCGAAAACTTGATCCGCGATTCCGCGCGCGCCGGTTACGTGGCGGTTTCGATCAACTACCGCCTGGCGCCTAAGCACATCTTTCCCGCACAAATCGAGGATTGCAAATGCGCCGTCCGCTGGCTGCGGGCCAGTGCCGAATCGCTGCACGTCGATCCGAGTCGGATTGGCGTCGTGGGAGCCTCGGCCGGAGCGCATTTGGCCATGATGTTGGGCGCGATGGATGGCGCGGATGGATTGGAAGGCAGTGGCGGATCGAGCGAAGCGTCGAGCAAACCGCAGGTGGTCGTTTCCTACTCCGGCCCGACGAATCTCCGCAGCCCGTATCCCGAGATCTCGAACACGTTGATCGCGACTTTTTTGGGCGGCACGCCGGCAGAAAAGCCCGACGCCTACCGACTGGCTTCTCCGATCACGTATATCAATTCCGGCGATGCCCCGATGCTCTTGATCCAGGGCACGAAGGATCCGCTGGTGCCGTATGAGCAAGCCTATCAGATGGCCGAAGCGCTCACGAAAGTCGGCGTGCCGGGGCGCGTGGAACTGCTGCTCTTGGCCGGTCACGGCTGGGAAAAGAAAGACAACGCGCGAGTCACGCGGGCGACGTTCGAGTTCCTCGATCGCTATCTCAAGCCGTAGCCCTCTTCGTCGTTGACCCCGATTTGCATGGCCGCACGCAGTCGCCGAAAAACCTCCGAGTGGGATAGTCTGAATCGCGAAATCGTGGCCTGTACGCGCTGTCCGCGACTGCGCGAATATTGCCAGCGCGTCGCGTTGGAAAAGCGGGCTGCCTTTCGCGACCGGGATTACTGGGGCAAGCCGGTGCCCAATTTTGGCGACCCTCGCGGGCGGCTGCTGGTGGTCGGCCTGGCGCCGGCGGCTCACGGCGGCAATCGCACCGGCCGCGTGTTTACCGGCGACCGCAGCGGCGATTGGCTTTTTCGAGCGTTGTATAAAGCCGGATTTGCTAACCAATCGCAATCCGTATCGCGCGAAGACGGTCTCGAATTGACCGACTGCGCGGTAACTGCCGCCGTGCATTGTGCCCCGCCGGCCAACAAGCCGCTGCCCGTGGAATTGGTCAACTGCCACGATTGGTTCGAGCGGACGATCGACTTGATGCCGCTGCAAGTTTTCATGGCTCTGGGACAAATCGCCTGGCGGGCGGTGGTGGCCGAAGCGCGAAGGCGACAATGGCTCGATGGCAAAACGCCAAAATTCGCGCACGGCGCGCAAGCCGAACTTGCGGGTGGTCGCTGGCTGTTGGGCAGCTACCATCCGAGCCAGCAAAACACGTTCACTGGTCGGCTGACCGAAGAGATGTTCGACGGCGTGTTTCGGGCGGCGCGCAGGTTATTGAAGTAGGCCGTCCAGACGGATCAACGAGTGGGCCGAAGGGCCTGCTGTCGTCCTGTGGAGGCGGGCAGTCGCCCCTGATTTGGCCAAAAAATGGGGAAATCCCGTCCGTTTGCAGCCCGTTTTCCCGCTGGCCTTGACCGCTCGGGTGGGTTTTCATATCGTTCCCGCCCGAAGCGCCTAAATGTCGGCCAGACCTCGCTTCCTCTCGACGCCGGTTCCGGTGTGTTTTGAAAGGGAACAAGCCATGAAATGGGCTGCTATTGTCCTGGCACTGTGCATCACAGCCGGATCGGCGGGCTGTTGGCGGCCGTATTACGGTCAGACCTACGCTCCGCCCGCATATCAGCAGGCGCCCGTCTATCAGCAGGCGCCGGTGTATCAACCAGCGCCCCAGGTCATTCAGCAAGGCTGTCCGCCGGTGGTCTGCCCGCCGACGTGCACGCCCTGTTATTGAAGATTCTCCATGCATCTTGCTGGGGCGATTTTCTGGGCCGCTAGTTCTCTCGTTTCGTTCAAATCCGCTGCAACATCCAGCCCGGTTTTTCTGTCGGCCGTAAATCTTGTGGCGCGCCACTGCGCGGTGCTAGAATTCTGTCGTTGCGGCGATTGGTGGTTAACTCGCTATTTCATTGGCTTGGGCTCTAGCAATGCGCGGTGTTTTCTCGTCAACTCTCGTACTGGCTGCGGCAGCGCTTGCGATTGGCGGGCAACTAGTGAATGGCGCCGAACGGGCAGGAGTCGCCCCCTTGCCGCAAGCCCACGCGCACAATGATTATCTGCACGCGCGCCCGCTGGTCGACGCACTGGACCATGGATTCACGAGCGTCGAGGCCGATATTTTTCTGGTCGACGGCAAACTGTTGATTGGTCACACCAAATCGGATCTGGATCCGCGGCGGACGCTCGAATCGCTGTATCTCGATCCACTGCGCGCGCGGGTGCGCGAGTGTCAGGGAAGCGTCTATCCCGGCGGAGGCTCCTTCCAGTTGCTGATCGATATCAAGAGCGCCGGCGAAGCCACGTATTCGATCCTGACCAAAGTTTTGGCCGGGTATGCCGACATCGTGTCGGCGGTTCGCGATGGCCAACTCGAACAAAAGGCGGTCAACGTGGTGATCTCCGGCAATCGGCCGCGAGAGATGATGGCGGCCGAAAAGGTCCGCTATGCGGGCGTCGATGGCCGGCTGGGCGATCTCGATTCGGACGCGCCGGCCAACTTTTTGCCGTTGATCAGCGACAATTGGTTGCTGAATTTCAAGTGGAAGGGCGAAGGGTCGATGAGCGACGCGGATCGAAGAAAGTTGCAAGACGCCGTGACCAAGGCCCACGCTCGCGGCCGGCGGATTCGCTTTTGGGCGACTCCCGAAAACACCAACTTTTGGCGTGAATTGCGCGCCAGCGGCGTTGACTTGATCAATACCGACGACCTGGCCGGGCTCGAAAAGTTCTTGCGCGCCGGCGCTCCGCAGAATTAAATAACCAAAAGGATCTGGCCCATGGTAGATCGCCCGAAAAGTCCGGTTTCCGGCCCCTTGCACGATTTGGATCAATGGGAAGACGATCTGCGGCGCCGTTATCCCGAGCCGACTGCCAACCCCGCCAAGAAGAAGGAGGACTTTCGCGACTACCGAGCCGAAGCCCGACCCGAAGTCACGGAGTTCTATCGATTGAACCACAGATACCAGACCGTGGAATTCGTGCGCGCCAAACGGGCTGAATTCTTACCGCTTAACAAGCGCAAGATGGGGCTCTGGGACGGCCTGGAGTTCTTGAACACGCTGGTGGACCAGAGCGATCCCGACACGCGGCTGGCTCAAATCGAGCACCTGTTGCAAACGGCCGAAGCGATTCGCCGTGACGGACATCCGCGTTGGTTCATCCTCACCGGACTGATCCACGATTTTGGAAAAGTGCTGTGCCTGTTTGGCGAGCCCCAGTGGGCCGTCGTGGGCGACACGTTTCCGGTGGGCTGCGCGTATTCGGACAAGATCGTGTTCCGGGAATTCCTGGTCGACAACCCCGATAGCCAAGTGAGCGAATATCAAACGCAAAGCGGCATCTACGAGCCCGGCTGCGGGCTGGACAACGTCTTGATGTCCTGGGGCCACGACGAATACATGTATCAGGTCGTGAAGGATTATCTGCCCACCGAAGCGTTGTACATGATTCGCTATCATTCCTTTTATCCCGGCCATCGCGACGGGGCGTATCAGCACCTGATGAACGCCGAGGATCGGAAATACTTCAATGCCGTGCGGGCCTTCAATCCCTACGATCTGTATACGAAAAGCGCCGAACGGCCGGACATCGAAGAGTTGCGCCCCTATTACGAAGACCTGTGGGCCGAATTCTTGCCGCCGCAATTGGCGTTTTGAGTTCCCGCCCAATTCTCCCACTCGCGCTGGGAGAGGGCCGCCGGTGAGGGCGAATGCGCTTGAGGAGCCAACGTAGGACGCCGCAGGCCCCCTCACCATAAATCTTCGCGGCGTGGGGAGAGGCAACTAATTCCCTGGCAGCTGGTAGCAGGCCCGTTCGTGATCGTTGCGCACGAAGAGTTGCCGGCCGGCCAGCGCGGGATTATTCCAGGTTTTGCCTTCGAGGGCTTGGAAGGCGCCCAATTCGCGATGCTTTTCCGGGGTCGCTTCGACCAGCGCGACGCGGCCGTCTTCGGCTTGGATCACCAGCAGATCGTCGGCCAAGAGAAGTTGTCCGTGCCCGTAGCGGCCGCGTTTCCACTGCCGGCGGCCGTCGGCGACGGAAACGCACTCGAGGATTTCATCGTCAAAGCTGTACGCGTACCCATCGTGAACGACCACGCTGCAGAATTTGGTTTGTAGGCCGCGATTGGACCATCGCGGCTTTACGTTCCACTTGCCGGGAGCGCCTTGAGTAATTTCAAGCAGGGCGCATCCCGCGCCGTAGTCGGCAGAGACGAACACGCCCTTGTCGCCCACGGGAAAAGGCTGCGAGCAATTCGTCGCCTGATCGTTTCGCCAGGGAAAGCTCCAGAGAATCTCGCCCGTTTGGGGATCGTGAGCGTTCAGGTTTCGGGAGTTGATAATGAGCACTTGCGGAAAACCAGCGAGTTGCACGAGCGATGGCGAGGCGTATCCGGCCGGATCGTTGCCGGCGCGCCACGCGCGCTTGCCGCTGGTTTTATCGTAGGCCACGAGCGACGCGCCTCGCGCCCCGCCCGCACAGACGACGACCAGGTCGCCAGCCACCAGCGGTGAGCCGGTCATTCCGTGCCCAGGGGCTTGGGCCTCGTTGTCGGTCAAAATGTTAATCGTCCAATGACGCATGCCGTTGCTGCAATCGAGACAATTGAGAATGCCCGTCGAGCCCAATGCGAAGATGCACTGGCCGTGAATGGTAGGCGTAGCGCGGGGTCCGTCGCCGGCGCCGGAATTTTGATAGTGGGCCGCGTCGCGATGGACCCACAGTTCGCCGCCGGTGTGGCGATCGTAACAAACGACGCACTCTTCTTCGCCGCGCTGTTCCTGGGTAAAGACCCGGCCGGCGGCGACGACAAAGCCGCTCCATCCGGCTCCTACGGAGTGTCGCCATCGCAGTGCCGGCTGTTGCTCCGTCCAGTTTCGCGCCAATTTCGCGGCGCGAACCGTCGCCAATCCGTCCACGCCGCGGAAACATGGATAGTCGGCGGTTTCATCGCGCTCGGGTTTGTCGGATCGCGAAGGCACTAGCGGCGCTTCCACTTCCGCTGCCACGCCGGGCGCGGCCATGGTTGGAAAACGCCACACGATGTTCGGGCGACCCGCGCCGTCCCATCCGTCGGATTTCACACTCGATAGGAATAGCGCGGCGGCAGCTAGGAAAACCGCCCACAAGCTCAGCCGCTTGGTCCAACGCCAGGAGACAAAGAACATCATCCAGACCCATAACAGCCACCATGTCGCAATGGTGTAGCCCGCGGCGATCGACACGTCTCGCGAAAAGGGCGAGCAGAGCACGTACCAGACGACCCCGGCGGCCAAACTCCAGGCCACGCCCGAGGCCCACACTCGGTGAGCCGACCAGAGGGTGTGCGACTTTCGAGGTCCGGACCTCGCGGCCAGGCCGACCAGCAAGGCCACGCCTCCCAACACGCCGATGCACCAGTTCCAGATTGCGGGGTGTAGTCCTACATCGACCCAAGTCATCAGGACGCGACACCAAGAGTACAATATCCAAATAGCAAGCAGCGCCGCGGCGGCCCAGCGAGCCAAAGCCAGCCAGAGCCGGCCAGCCGGTTGGCTTCGGTCAGGCAGTGACAAATCGCTTGGCAAGACTCGGTCCCCATGGAATGGTGCGACTATTGAACGGCATCGACGGCTGGGGTTTTTCGCGAACGTTCGAGATTTTCCACGCCAAGGCTTCAACGAGGCGATTCGTGTAGCTACATTGAGATTGGTCGGTGGACCGCTCCGTCGGCCGCTCTGAATAAACAGTGTATTCGCATTAAGGAACCATCATCATGTCACGAGTTTCTGCCCGCTGGGCCCACGCCATTTTACTCGTTTGCGCTGCCTTGTTCATGGGGGCCGGCGAAGAACGCACGGCTCTGGACGAATATGTTGCAGCGCCCGATCCCAATTATGGCTACAAGCTGGTCAACAGTGTCAAAGGAGACGGCTACACCACCTACATTCTGGAAATGACCTCGCAAGCCTGGCGCTCGCCCGAGGAAGTGAATCGGACGATTTGGAAACACTGGCTCTCGATCGTCAAGCCGAACAAATTGGATCACTCCACGGGCCTGATGTACATCACCGGCGGCAACAATAACAACCCGGCTCCCACCGGGATGGAAGACAGTTGGACGCAGATCGCGATGGCCACGAAAACCGCGGTGGCCGAATTGCGGATGGTCCCCAATCAGCCACTCGTCTTCGCGGGTGAAACCCAGGGCCGCAGCGAAGACGCGATTATCGCGTACACCTGGGACAAGTTCATGCGAACCGGCGACCAGCGCTGGCCGCTCCGATTGCCGATGACCAAAAGCGCGGTTCGCGGCATGGACACGATCACTGCATTCTTGGCCAGCCCCGATGGTGGAAAAGCCAAGGTCGACAACTTCGTGGTGTGCGGGGGTTCGAAACGGGGCTGGACCACCTGGACCACCGCCGTTGTCGACAAGCGCGTCGTGGGCATCATGCCCTTGAGCATCGACTTATTGAATATCGAGCCCTCGTTCAAGCACCATTGGGAAGCCTACGGTTTCTGGGCTCCGGCGGTCGGCAACTACGTCCGCGAGGGAATCATGAATTGGCACGGCACGCCCGAATATCGGGCTCTGATGAAAATCGAGGAGCCCTACGAGTACCGCGACCGGTTGACGATGCCGAAGTTCATCATGCAAGCCACGGGCGACCAGTTCTTTCTGCCCGATTCGTCGCAGTTCTATTTCGATGATCTGCCGGGCGTAAAGTACCTGCGTTATGTGCCCAACGCGGAACACGGCATGCGCGGTTCGGATGTGCGGACGACGATACTGGCCTGTTACAACGCGCTTTTGACCAAGGCCTCGTTGCCGAAGTTCGCGTGGATTTTGAAAAAGGACGGCTCGCTGCACGTAAACGCCGTCGACAAGCCGGCCGAGGTCAAGCTATGGCAAGCCACGAACCCGGAGGCCCGCGACTTCCGCTTGCAAAAGATCGGCCCCGTGTGGAAAAGTTCCGATCTGGCAGAGCAGGGGACCGGCGTCTACATCGCCAAAGTGCCCGAGCCGCCCCAGGGCTGGACCGCCTTCATGGTCGAGCTGACCTATCCCAACGGCACTCCGGCTCCGTACAAGTTCACGACTCAGGTGCACGTCGTGCCGGATAAACTGCCGTTCACGTTCAGCCTTCCTGCCAACCCGGCTAAGGGCTTTTTACAAGCCAAGTAAAGGCGGACGCCGCCATCCGAAAACCATCTCCCGCTGGGAGAGGGAAGGGTGAGGGCGATTGTTTCAGTTAACGCGCCTTCTCGGCCAATCATGGGCGCGCCCACTGGAACAATGTTCACTGGTTTCGTAAAATCCCCACTGTCTTACGGTCTGCATGGGCGCGGTTGCCAATGCCAGTTGAAGCCAAACCACTCTTTCGTCCCGACGTGCTCCGATTGCACCTGTCGGGCTTCTACTTGCCGCCCGTCGATTCGACCATGCTCACCCGTTGGGCAGAGCTAATCTCAACCAGCCGGATCGAGCGCTTCAACGAGCAAGAGATTCTGCCCGACTTCCTGGCCGATTTCTTCGTCGGCCTGCTCGGCTACACGCGGCCAGCCGGCCATGACCGGTACACCATCGGCTGGGAACGCCACATCGAAGTCGACGGCGAATTTGCCGACGCCGTCATCGGCGACTTCAACGGCCAACAGCGCTACATCGCCGCTCTGGAAGGCAAGGGGCCGCGCGACCCGCTCGACCGGCCCTACGCGGGCCGCCGCATGTCGGCCGTCGACCAGGGTATATCCCATTCGCAATACGGCGCGAGTGGTGAAATCATTCGGCG
>JACQFF010000220.1 GCA_016200205.1 Planctomycetia bacterium | reverse complement strand
TGTGCGGCTGGACGAGCGTCGGGTTTTCGCAAACCTTCGCTCGGTCCACTACACACAGAAACCTCGAGAAAGTCGCAAATCGCTGGGATCTTGGTTACAAAAAGTGCGAAAGTCGAACTAAGAGCCTATCCGAGAACCGTCTCGGCGAAGGGGACAGTCCCATTTTGCTCCCAAGGCACCGCAAAATCGGGACAGTCCCCGACGGTTCTCGGATAGGCTCTTAAATGAATATAAGCGCAAACGGGCAAAACCCAACTGCCACCCTTGCAAGCCGGGTTTCAGGGCCGCTTGCGGCGTAGCATCGCACCGGCCGATCCGTTTTGTCCAGCCGCTCTAAGCTTTGCAGTGCCGCTCGCTCGGAAGGCGAAAGCAGAAACGGCCACCGACCGTCGAGTTTTCGATCTGCCGCCAGCCGCGGCCGCACGCGATCAGTCGCGGAACGAATGCCGGAAGCTGGAAATCCATATAGCACATCTCGGGTGGGTTTGTGCAGGCTGTTCCGATAAAAGCAAGTCTCGGCCGGCGGTACACGACGGTTCGGACCTCTCGCCAGACTCCCCCGCGATGCCCGACCGAAATCCTTGGTCTAATTGCCTTGGGTTGCGATGACTGACCGTGAGTGTGACGTCCCCCTGCAACGCGGGGGAAATCCCCATTGCGGGTCGAGGACGTTGTTACCGACGATCGGCCGCTAAAGGGTGCATAGGCGGTATTTCGATTTGCTTGTCTAGAGTTAGGACCGGCAGCGATCCGATCAATAGGTGGCAGTTGGCGGTGCTAGCCTTGGCTCTCTTGCTTGGGGGGGCGGACCGCGAAGGCGGCGCCTCGCTGGTCGGGGTGCCCCGGGGGTTTTCTCGGGCGACATCTGGAGTTGAAGGAGCATTCTTGAACACCGCGCTGAGTGTGTTACTACCGGTCTACAACGCGCAACATAGTTTGGAGACGGGAGTAACCGAGATTCTCGAACTGCTCCCCGAACTGACCGACCGCTTTGAGCTATGCATTCTGGACGACGGCTCGACCGACGACACGGCCGAGGTCGCACGCGACCTGGCGGCCCGGTATCCGCAAATAATCGTGATTCGCCATCCGCTGCGACTCGGTCTGGCCGAGTCGATCCAGACCGGCTTGGATCACACGCAGGACGAGGTCGTATTGATTGGCGACGAAGACTACAACCTCGAGCCCGACGATCTGCGCACCTTGTGGCAATTGCGTGACACCCAGCGGCGGCTATCCATCGACACCGAGCTGGTGGCCTACCACGAGCGTTGGATCGACAAGCTCTCGGCTTGGAAGCCGCGCCGCGCCGACTCGCGCAAGCAGGGCGGGTTTCAGGTCATTCGCCGCCAGACCTTCGAGCATTTCCGCCTCGAACAAGCGGTGGCAATGATCACGCGCATCGATCGCGGTAATCGCGCGCCGGGTTTTCCCGAATCCTCCCGCCCCAACTTTCTCGCCAACGCGAAGCACCTTGCCCCAGACGAGTAGCGGTGGCTCGACGTCGCCAATCGCCGGAAGAACAGGCCCGCGCCAGCCAACGGTTTGGCGCACGATTTGTGAGCTGGGTATCAGGCGCGCAATAGCGCGCCATGAGCCGTTTGGCAGGCCTCGACTACGCGCGAGCGGATTTGGTCGGCTTCCTCGTTGGTAAGCGTCCCCGCGTGGGAGCGCAAAACGAGCGTGAACAACAGACTCTTCTTGTCTGGGCCGAGCCGGTCGGCATCGCGATAGACATCCTGAAAGTGGATCGATTCGGCGTAGGGGGCGGCGGCTTTTTGCACCGACCGCGCCACGTCGGACCAGCGCACACGTTCGTCGACCACCAGGTTCAAATCGCGCGCCACCGCGGGAAACGCCGGGAGCTTGCGATACTGCGGAACGAGGTCGGCGATTTTCAAGAGGGTCGAAAGCTTGATCTCGGCCACGGTGGTTGGGCCGCGCAACTCGAATCGCTTCAAGCCGCCGCCGCTGACCTCGCCCAAATAGCCCAGCACGAGATCGCGCGTGCCGCCGACATGCACTCGCAGCTCAGCCGCCCGCGGCGGGTCGAGCAGATCGTGCCGCGCGGGGCGCACTTCGAGTTCGGCCTCGGGATTGAGCGCGGCAACGATGCCCTCGATCACCCCCTTGGTGGCCAAATAATCGCCGCCGCTGGTCAGTCCCAGCATGAGCTCTTCGTTCGGCAAGACAGCTCCGCCGCGAGGCAGATAAACGTGGGCAATCTCGAACAATTCGATCACTGGGTTGGCCAGCGATTCGTTCGTCTGCCGGGCGCCCAACAGGCTAGGCACCAGGCTGCGCCGCAGCCGATCGGCGCGCCGCAACACCGGCATCGACGAGCGCAACGCCGCGGCGTCGCTCCAGGGGCTGAACGCCTCGGACCACGGCTCTTCGACCACGCTGAGCGTCATCGCCTCGTCGAATCCGGCCGCGGTGACGACTTGCCGAACTTTCTCCAAAACCCGATCCATCTCGGTGCGATGCGAGGTGGCCATCGGGACGCTGACGTCTTCGGGAATTTTTTCGTATCCGTGAATCCGCGCGACTTCTTCAACCAGGTCGATTTCGCGCGTCAAGTCGCGGCGCCACGAGGGCGGAACCACCTCGACGTGGTTCTCATCCGTCCGCAGTTCGCGGTTTCCCAACGCAGTCAGGATCCGTCGGGCAATTTTGGGTTCAATGTCGATGCCTAACACGCGACGCAATTGGCCGAAGCGCAACGGGATCGGTTCGCGGGGAGTTGGTTGGCGGCCTACATCGATCGCGCCGGAAGCCAATTCACCGCCGGCCAACTCCAAAATCAGCTCGCACGCGCGGCGGCTGGCCCAATCGACGCCTTCGGGATCCACGCCGCGCTCGAAACGGTAGGATGAATCGCTGTGCAGATTCAGTTTGCGGGCCGTATTGCGAATCGAGAGTGGATCGAACTGGGCGCTTTCGATCAACAGCTCGATCGTTCGCCCGGTGACTTCCGTCTCCGCGCCACCCATCACGCCGCCGAGCCCCACCGCGCGCTCGTCATCGGCGATGACGCACACGGTCTCATCGAGCGTGTAGGCTTTGTGATTGATGGCGAGGAAGTTTTCTCCAGCCCGCGCTGGACGAACGATAATCCGACGGCCGGCCAATTTGGCCAAATCGAATGCGTGCAACGGCTGGCCGCATTCCAATAGCACGTAATTCGTGATGTCGACCACGTTGTTGATGGCGGCGACGCCGACGGTCGCCAGCCGGCTGACGAGCCATTTCGGGCTCCCGCCCACGCGGACACCCCGAATCACCCGGGCTGTATAACGTGGGCACTGCCGCGGGTTTTCGACGCGCACCTGCGCCAGACCACCGACGGGCGTTGCCTCTTGCCGCGGACTGGCCGGCGGAACTTTTAGCGCGCGATTCCACAGTACCGATATCTCCCGCGCGACCCCCAAATGGCCCAAGCAGTCGGGCCGATTGCTGGTGACTTCGAGATTGATCGCAACATCATCGCCGATCTGGTGCGTTTCCTCGTGGTTGAGGCCGGCCATCATCAGCCGCTCGGCCAACTCGGCCGGCGTCATATCCAGCGTCACGTACTGGCTCAACCAATTCCAGGAAACGAGCATGAGTTTGCAGTGGGCCTTTAGGGGCGACTCAAAAATAACTTCGGCATTTTGATTTCCCTCACCCCGCCCTCTCCCAGAGGGAGAGGTGT
>JACQFF010000052.1 GCA_016200205.1 Planctomycetia bacterium | reverse complement strand
GGGGCGGAAATGCGGTTGCTTGGGCGCGAGCGGGTTGAGCGCGCCGGCGGAGGCTGTCAAAACGTCGCCTTCCGCCAGTTGAGCCAGGGCCAGCGCCGCCAGCCCCATGCCGGAGCGGCACAACAACTCGCGCCGCGTCAACGGCGAATCTGGAGCTTTCACCACGCTATCAAACCGTGCTATTCGTTGCTCAGTCGACATAGATAAACTCGTTCGAAAGCAATAGGGCTTGCGCGAAAGATTCCCAGGCGTTCAGCGCGCCACCCGGAACGCTATTGTTTTGATCCTGTTCAATGAATTCAAGTGCCATTTTCGCTTCGCGCGGGGTGGGAGGGCGCCCAAGCGCGATTCGAACCATGCGCGCCACCCGGTCGGCCAGAGCGTCTACGCTCTTCACGTCGGCTCGGTCGGCCAGCGCTCGCGCCAGATCGATCAACCACGGGCTGTTGAGCAAAAACAAAGCTTGTTGCGGCACGACGGTCGTATAACGCTCGGGACTGTGCGTGTCGGGGCTGGCAAAATCGAACGTCGGCAACATGCCGCTCAGGCCTTGGCGATCGATCAGCCCGTAGACGGTCCGCCGATTCGCGCCTGACGCCGCGAGATCGACGCTCGGCCCGCCGCTGGCCAGGTCGAGTTTGCCTGCCGCGAGCAACAGCGAATCGCGCAGCGCCTCGAAATCGAGCCGCCGCCGATTCATTTTCCATAGCAGCCGGTTTTCCGGATCGCGGGCCCGAAAGTCGGCGCGATCTTGGCTCGCCTGCTGGTAGACGCTCGACAGCATGATCGCGCGGTGCAGCTTCTTGATCGACCATCCCTCGTCCATGAACCGGGCGGCCAGGTAGTCGAGCAGCTCGGGATGCGTCGGCGCTTGGCCCCGCAGGCCAAAATTGCTCGGCGAGCGAACCAGTCCGGCGCCGAAATGATGCGCCCAGACGCGGTTCACGAGCACGCGCGCCGTCAATGGATTGTCGCGGCTGACGATTGCTTGCGCCAATTCCAATCGGCCGCTGCCCAGGGCGAATGGCGTGGGGCTGCCGTGAGAAAGGACGTACAAAAACTGCCGCGGCACGCGCTTGCCCGGTCGCATCGGATTGCCGCGCAGGAGAATTCGCGGGTCGCAGGGCGCGGGACACTCCAGGAGCGTATGGGCCCGCGGCGGGGTTTGGGCCGTGTTGGCCAGCCAGGCATTGATCGCGTTGCGACGCTTGACGATTTCGTCATTGATCGGCGCGTCGTACAGATACTGAGCGAACGCTTCCTGCCTGCTCACGGCCACGGGAGAATCGATCGCGTACAGGACTTGTCGCAGTTGTTCTTCGGCCACGTCGTTCAGATGCTCGGGGGCGGCGGACGCAGCGGCCGTGGCGACGGTGAGGGACGCTTGCCAGTGGGCTTGCGCCTGCGCCAACAATTTGCCGTAACCACTGGCGACGTCAGCCATCGATTTGGGCGGCTGTCGAACGAATTGATCCTGCACTAACGCGTTAACGGGGATTTTCCGTTCGTCATCAAAAGGCTGTTTCCAACCGGCGATAATCTCCGTAGCCCCACGTTCGAATTCGGCCGGGTTGAGAGCCGCGAAGGCGCGCCACGGCCCGAACAGCGGGTCGTGCTCGGTGGTTTGTTCGAGGAAATCGATCCAACGTTCGACGACGACCTGGCGAATCTCGCCCGGCGCGATGGGCAGCGGCTGCTGCGGCGGCATTCGATCGGCCAGCGCGGCCAGCAGGTAATCGGCGCTCCGCGAGCGGAATTCATCGAGCAATGCCTCGTACTGCTTGGGCTCATAATCATTCAACGCCGCTTGACGCGACTCGAATTCTCGCTGATACGCTTGCGTCGCGGCATCACTCGCTGGGGCGGCGACGAGCGGCGGCACGATTGGATCTTCGGAACTGGCGAACACGCCGTAGAGCGAGTAGTAATCGGCGGTGGATATCGGGTCGTATTTGTGATCGTGGCAGCGGGCGCAAGTCACGGTCAGACCCAACAGCCCACGCGCCACGACGTCGATGCGATCGTCGATGATGTCGTGCTTGTTACCGGTGAACCGCCGGCCGAGCGTCAAAAACCCCAGCGCGGCAAGCGGCCGGCGATTTTCGCCCAAGTCCAGTTGATCGGCCGCCAACTGCTGGACGACAAACTGGTCGAACGGCAGATCTTCGTTGAACGCCCGGATGACGTAATCGCGATACGTGAAGGCGTAATGAAATCGCCGTTCTTCCGATAGCCGGACGTAGCCCTTGGTGTCGGCATAGCGGGCCACGTCGAGCCAATACCGGCCCCAGCGCTCGCCGTAGTGCGGCGAGCCGAGCAGCCGATCGACGACTTTGACAAACGCGTCCGGGGCGGGATCGTTGACGAACGCGGCCACTTCGTCGGCTTCCGGCGGCAGTCCGATCAGATCGAACGACGCACGGCGAACCAGCGTGGCCCGGTCGGCCGGCTCGGCCGGTGCCATCCCCTGCTCTTGCAGTTTTGTCCACACGAAGTGATCGATCGGCGATTGCGGCCCGGCGGCATTTTTTACTTCGGGCACGGCCTGCCGGCGGATTGGCTGAAAGGCCCAGTGCGTCCTTCCGGCTTCCGCCGGGTCGACTTGCGCGTTGGCCGTGTCGTGCGGCCAAGGCACGCCCTGCTCGACCCACCTGACAATCACCGCCACTTCCCGTTCGGGCAGCTTTTTGCCATCGGGCGGCATTTGCAGTTCGGGATCATCGTAGCGGATCGCCTTGAGCAGTCGGCTGGCGGCCGGTTTTTCCAGCTCGATAACCGGACCAATTTCTCCCCCCTTGAGAAGCGCCGAGCGGGAATCGAGGCGCAGTGCGCTCTCCTGCTTTTTTGCGCCGTGGCACGAGAAACAGCGCTCGGCCAAAATGGGTCGCACCTGCCGCTCGAAAAATTCCGCCGTTTCGGCCGCGGTCGAGTCGGGCGTCGTAGGCGGCGCATTTTGAGCCCCGGCCGCCGCGGGCCAGCAGCAAACCAAGGCCAGGCAAAGTGCAAACGTCCGCTGCTGGTTCATCCCCAAGTCGCCCCTGGCGGAGGTTTTTCGGTTCGGCCGGCGGATTCAGGCCGCGCGTCACCATTTCTGCGTGCCTCCAGTATAGTGTCTGGCTCCGGTGCGAACCTAGCCAACGGCAAGAAAAGCGAGTATCTTGCCCAACTGCGAAATTTGGCTTGGTTTATGGCCCATAGAAAACAAGAGTGCCGATGGAAACGTCCACGCCCGCCGCCGCCGGCGCCGCCTCTGCGTCCTCCACCACGATGGTTGGCAGCGACGACATTACTCGCCTGCAAGACCTTTCCGGCGATCAATGGCGATCTGGGCTCGCCGCATGGCTGGGGTGGCTGTTCGATGGGCTCGACATGCACCTGTACACGCTGGTGGCGGCCCCCTTCGTGGCCCAACTGCTGGCGGTCGATATCAAAGATAAGTCGGTCGGCACGTACAGTTCGGTGATTCAAGCGGCGTTCCTGGTTGGCTGGGCTTTGGGCGGGGGATTCTTCGGCCGCATCGGCGACCGCATGGGTCGCAGTCGCGCGCTGATGTTGACGATCCTCACGTATGCGGCCTTCACGGGACTATCGTTTTTCGCGGAAACCTGGTGGCACCTGCTGATCTTCCGCTTCATGGCGGCCTTGGGCATCGGTGGCGAATGGGCCGTCGGTGCCGCCCTGCTTTCCGAAACCTGGCCGCGAAGTTGGCGGCCCTGGTTGGCGGCCGTGTTGCAAACCGCCGTCAATGTCGGCATTTTGGTAGCCTCCCTGGCTACCTACTTGATGGCCGGTTTGCCTTATCGCTGCGTGTTTCTCGTGGGAATCTTGCCGGCGCTGGTCACGCTTTGGATTCGCAAGGCAGTGCCCGAAACCGAGCAATGGCATGCGGCCAAGCTGGAACACGCCCACCACGAGCCGAGTGTCTGGGAACTTTTCCGCGGCGACGTGCGGCGCACCACGATCTTTACGATCTTGGTCTGTTCGCTGGCGCTGACGGCGCACTGGGCATTTAATTTTTGGTCCCTGCAACATCTGCGCAATCTGCCGGACGTTAGAGGCTGGACCAACAGCCAGCGCAACGAGTTTGTCAGCCAGGCGATGGGGCTGCTCATGATCTCTTCGATCATCGGCAACTTTTTGGCCGCCGCCCTGGCCCGGTGGCTCGGTTATCGCCGCTCGATCGCGCTGTTGTGCATCATCTATTTCGTTTCGATGACGGTGACGTATGGCACCGAGCGCGACCACGGCCAGATGTGGTATTTCTTACCGTTCATGGGCGCTTCATCGGGCCTGTTTGCGCTGTTTACGATGTACATGCCGCCGCTATTTCCCACGCTGTTGCGCACGACCGGCGCCGGCTTTTGTTATAACATCGGCCGCGTCGCCGCCGCGTTTGGCACGGTTTTTTTTTGGTTTTTCAGCACCGTGGGCGA
This sequence comes from Planctomycetia bacterium, assembly GCA_016200205.1. Lineage (GTDB taxonomy): Bacteria > Planctomycetota > Planctomycetia > Pirellulales > PALSA-1355 > PALSA-1355. The sequence goes on along the minus strand of JACQFF010000052.1, from coordinate 2,525 downwards.
CTATCGGCTGGGGTTGTTGTATGCGGGTTACCTGTTCATTCCCGCAGCCGCGGCGGCGCTGTTCCTGGCCGAGCCTCCGGACGAACGCTCGATCGTAGCGCCGGTAGAATAGCCCAATGACGGGCGAAGAGAAAACCACCATGCCCCCTGCCCTGCCCCATCGCTCCGCTGCCGCGGTCTTGGTTGGCCAAGGCGCGTTTCGTTACCGCGCGGAGCCTGCATGGGAGCAGCTTCCGCCTGGCTGGAGTTTCGTCGAAGTCGCCGGGGTGGCCACGGATTCATCCAACAATGTATTCGTCTTCAATCGGGGCGACCATCCGCTCATCGTGTTCGATCGCCAGGGGCAATTCTTGCGCTCTTGGGGTGAAGGAATGTTTGTCCGGCCGCATGGAATTTTTATTGCTCCGGATGACGCAGTGTTCTGCGTCGACGATCTCGATCACACGGTGCGAAAGTTCACGCCCGAAGGGAAGCTGCTCTTGACCTTGGGCACCCGCGGAAAATTCTCCGACACCGGCGCGCGAACGGTCGATTACCGCACGATCAAGCGATCGGGGCCGCCGTTCAACTTCCCGACAAATCTTGCGATTGCACCGGGTGGCGAGTTGTACGTTGCCGACGGATACGGCAATGCCCGCGTCCACCGCTTTACGCGCGAAGGCCAGTTGATCGCTTCCTGGGGCGAACCCGGCGGCGGCCCGGGACAGTTTCACGTGCCGCACGGGATCGCGATTGACCGGCGGGGCACCGTGTACGTCGCCGACCGCGAGAACAGCCGGCTTCAGCTCTTCTCGCCCAACGGCGATTTTGTCGCCCAGTGGACCGACGTGGCCCGCCCCTGCCAGGTCGCGATCGATTCGCAGGAAAACGTCTTCGTAGCCGAATTGGGCTACCGAGCCGGCATGTTCCCCGGCAACGAGCCTCCGGCCGGCAAGCCGACCGGTGGGCGAGTGAGCGTGTTTAATCCGCGCGGCGAGTTGCAAGCCCGCTGGGGTGGCGGCGATAATCCGTGTGCCGCCGGCGATTTCTTCGCGCCGCACGATATCTCGATCGATCGCGGCGGCGATGTCTACGTGGGCGAAGTCACGATGTCGGCCGGCGGCAATCGCGGCCTGGTCGCGCGAGATTGCCACACCTTGCAAAAGTTTGTTCGCATCACGGGTCAGGAAACTCCATGAGAATTGCCCATCCGAAGCTCAAGCGTTTGACCACCGCCATCTTTGCCGCCGCCGGCTGCAATGCCAACGAGGCGGATCGCATCGGCCATTATCTGACTGAAGCCAACCTGGTCGGCCACGATTCGCACGGCGTGATCCGCATCTCGTACTACATCGAATGGCTCCGCGCCGGCAAGGTGTTGGCGAATCAAAAAATCAAAATCGTGTTCGAGAACGATGCGATCGCGGTCGTCGATGGTCAGTATGGTTTCGGCCAGAGCATCGGCGAGCAGGCGACGAGCCTGGGCATCGAAAAGGTGTCACGACACGGTGTGGCGGTAGTGGCGTTGCGGAATGTGGGCCACTTGGGGCGGATTGGCGATTGGCCGATGATGGCGGCCCGCGCGGGCAAGCTCTCGCTGCACTTCGTCAATACCAGCGGCGCGGGAATTCTCGTGGCACCGTTCGGCGGAATCAACCGCCGACTGTCGGCCAACCCGGTGGCGGCGGGCGTGCCGATGAAAAACGGTTCGCCGATCATTCTCGACATGTCGTGCTGCACGATCGCCGAGGGCAAATTGAAAGTCGCGTTCAACAAGGGCGTGAACGTGCCCGATGGCTGCATCATCGATTCCAAGGGCCAACCGACGAACGACCCCAAAGTGTTTTACGGCAACCCGCCGGGAGCCATCTTGGGCATCGCCAGCCATAAAGGTTACGCCTTGGGCGTGATCACCGAAGTGCTGGCCGGAGCCTTGACCGGCGGCGGGGCCAGCAATCCCGACAATGCCAACCGGCTGGCCAACGGAATGCTGTCCGTTTACATGGATCACAAATTCTTTGAGGAAGACCCGGCATTCGCCGCCGAAGTCGAGCGGTTTGTCGAGTGGGTGAAAAGCTCCGAAAAAGCCCAGCCCGGCGGCGAGATTTTGATGCCCGGCGAAATCGAAGAACAGACCAAAACCCAGCGCCTCCGCGACGGCATCGAGTTAGACGACAACACCTGGAAAGCGATTAGCGACACGTGCAACTCGCTGGGCATAGCGGTGGAAGACGTTTGACACCTGGCGTGGCGAGAATTCCAGTTCCATCTGAATCCGAAAACGTCGAGCACGCACCCTGTGATGTGTGCAAAACAATGACTCCCGTCGCCGTTAAATTCTCTTGAAATTCTCGCCAAGTGAAGTGTGTATGAATGAGGTCGGTATCGTATGATCTCAGGAACGAAGTAGAGTCGAGAGGTGACGCGGTGGTTTAGGCGGGGCCTATCTGTTTCCGGCGCTTTCGGTTGCCGGTGCCTCACTAGCCGAGCCATGCTCCGTTTTCACCTCCCGCTCATCAAACCGGACGTGCGGATTTCCCGCATCC
>JACQFF010000230.1 GCA_016200205.1 Planctomycetia bacterium | reverse complement strand
GCGTGGTCACGAGGTCTTGTAGTTTGTGCGTCAACTCGACGGCGATCCGGCTGTCGTGCGGAATCACGGCCCCGAACAGAAAGGCGCCAAAGATCGCGTGCACGCCAATGGCCTCCGTGGCCAGGGCCGACAAGAGCACGCCGACCAAGACCGCTGCCATCACGCCCGGCGTCAAGCCCCCATGCGAGTAACGCGGCAGAATCCTGGCTACCAGCGGACGGATGACGAAAAACATCAGCCCGATATAGGCCACGGTCAACACCGCCACAAACACGGCTCCGTCGACCTTGGATTGTGCCACGCCGACCACCAGCGCTAACAAGCACCAGGCGCTAACGTCATCGGTCGCAGCGCAAGCCAGGGCCATCACGCCCAGCTCGGTCTTGTTCATCCGCCGGTCGGTGAGAATTCGGGCCAGCACGGGGAACGCCGTGATCGACATCGAAACGCTCAAGAACAGCGCGAAGGCCGTGAACGGCACCTTGTCGTTGGAAAGCATCGGGTAGAGCCAAAGGGCCAACGCCGCTCCAAGCGAAAAGGGGACAATGATGCTGGCGTGCGAAATGGCCAAGGTCACGTGCCCTTGCTTGTGTAGAATGCCGGCGTTGAGCTCCAAACCCACCACGAACATGTAGAGAATCACGCCGATCTGAGCCACGATCGAAAGCGAAGGCGCCACCGCCGGCGGCAGCAGATAATTGCCGGCATCCGGCGCGAGATGGCCCAAAAGGGATGGGCCGAGACAAATTCCGGCCAGGACTTCGCCGATCACGGGCAGCTGCTGCAATCAGGCGAACAATTTCGCCAGAATCCGGCCCAGAATGATGACCGCCGCAAGCGCCAAGAGCAGATGGAACAACGCGTGCGATACGGCCGGCGGCGCGGCGCCAGCCGGCAAACCCTCGATGGAGACGGTGGCCGGCGCGACCAGTGTTTCGCCATAGGATCGAATCGCGAAGAACAAAGCGATGGTGGCCAAAATCATGACCCCATAGCCCAGGACCATCCGGGCGGGGTTTTCGGCACAGGACCCATCGTTAAGCAGCATTCGCACCTCGAAGCAAGCAGCAGCCGAAAATCGTTACTCGCCGCCGCCATCGGCAAACGTCCACGGGGAGCGGACATTTCCATCATATCGACGCCAGGTCCGCTCGTCAGCAGGTTCGCCGGAGCGTTGGCGAAGCGGTAAAACGCGGACCCTCTCCGCGCGAAGCCGGTTTACAATGGCAATTGTTTAGACTATATTTTCAATAACTACTGAAACTTTCAATACACATGGGCAAAGTGGCATGAATCTCGAACAAGCCAAACGGGCCTTTATCGATACCTGGGGCCGGCTGGGGGCCGAATGGGGCATCAACCGCACCATGGCCCAAGTCCACGCCCTGTTGCTGGCCTCCCGCGAACCGCTCTCGACCGATCAAATCATGGCGGAACTGACCATCTCGCGCGGCAACGCCAACATGAACCTGCGGGCCTTGCTCGATTGGGGGCTAATCGCGAAAGAACTCCGGCCGGGCGAACGCAAGGAGTTTTTTCGGGCCGAGAAGGACGCCTGGGAAATGGCCCGCATCATTGCCACCGAACGCCGCAAACGCGAACTCGACCCGCTGATCCGTTCGCTCGAAGGTTTGCTCGATCTGGATGAAAACAAGAAGGCCGATAAACAGGAAGCGGCCGCGTTCAAGCAACTGCTCGGCGACATCATCCAAGTCGGACGCAAGGGTATGGCCACCTTGGACCTGGTCCTGAAAATCGATCAGTCCAGTTTTTTCAAGCCCCTGTTGCGATTGGTCAAACGATAGAATTCCAACAACCATCACGAACAAATCATTGCACCCTGGAATCCGGTGGGCCGATGACTACAGCGGCGGAGAATGTCAACAGAATCGTGGCCTATGACGGCGATTGCCCGATGTGCACGAGCACGGTCGGCATGCTGATCCGACTGAAGCTTTTGAAACCCGCGCAGACGCGCGGCATTCACGAGTTGGATCGGGCCGATTTCGACACCGTTTACGCCGCCGGCATTCGCAATCAACTCGTGGTGATCGATCCCGTCACGCGCGAGGCACGCGCCGGCACTGACGGCCTGCTGTGGATTCTGCGCGAGAACACCGGCAATCATTGGTCGATTCGCCTGTTGGCATTGCCTGGCCTGCGCGATCTGTTGCGATGGGGATACAGAATCATCTCCTACAATCGCCGCATTATTTCGCCTCCCCGGCGCCAAATCGTTTGCGACTGCGAGCCCGAAGTGACGCTCGCGCGGCGGCTATGGCTGATCTTGCCCACGCTGGTGCTCACCATCCTGATCACCGCCGGTTTTGGAGCGGCGGTTTTTCGCGGATGGAAGTTGGGTGATGCCCGCAGTGGCGCGCTGTTCATGGAAGTCGCGGCCGGATCGGGTTGGGTGGCCATGGTTGTGGCATCCCTCGGCTTGCCGAAGGAAAAACGGATCGACTACCTGGGCCATTTGGTGGTCACCATGTTCGTGGGCGTTTTGGTGCTGGTGCCGGCCAGCCTCGTGGCACCGCTCGTCCCGCGTCTCGGGCTGATCGCGCTCGATTGTCTCTCGGTGCTGGCGAGCTTTTCGCTAATGTTCTCGATGCAGCGCCGCCGGATCGCGGCGCTGGCCATCTCGAGCCGTTGGCTGTGGGCCTGGGTAGTCGCCTTGGTAGTGGGATTCAGCGTCACGACGTACCTCACCTTTTGGCAGGTTCTTCCATGAGACTTGCTCTTCGCCCGCGGAGCGTGAGTCGCTTATGTCTCGGAATCGAGCCGTAACGACCACCAGGCCAGCACAATAAAACCTACGCCGAACCCGGTCAGCACCGTGCAGGCCTGGCCGATCAAGAGCAGATTGGGTGTGCCTGGATTGGCCAACAGTTGCTTGTACGCACCTAGCGCCCAGGCGTGGGGTGTAAACAGGCTGAGCTGCTGCATGTTTTCTGGCATCAGATCTCGATCGCCCATCAGGCAGCCGCTAATGCCGGCCAACACGAGCACCAGCAGCGTGCCATAGATGGCGACTTGCGCCTCGCTGCGGGCCACGGAGGCCACGAGCAAGGCCATGCCCATCGCCGAAAGCGACGTTGTGAACACCACCGGCAACAGCAGCCACGGCTGGGGGCCCCAACTCATGGCAAACACGAGCTTGCCCGCGCCGAGCAGGAACAATCCTTGCGCAAGCGAGAGAAAAAAGCAGGGGAGCAGTTTTCCCAGCAGAATTTCGCTGCGCGATAGCGGCGCGGCGCGCAAGCGTTTGAGCGTCCCTTGACGGCGCTCGGCGACGAACAACCAGCCAACCGTCAACACCAGGAAATAGGCGAACATCACGGTGTACGACGGCACGAGGATCTGGTAGCGCATCGCTCCTCGATTGAGCAGTCCGTTGCCCGAGGGGGCCTCGTAGATGCTGACCTCAGCTCCCTGGTCCGCGCGCGGCTCGGAGCGTGTCAGGGCCGCCCACGTTTTACCCCTGAGATTGTAGGTGGGAAACATTTGCTGCAGCGCATTTTTCACGAATCCGCCGAGACGGTCGCCGATTTTCTCGAATGCTCGGCCGATCATCCACGGCAGCACGACGCGCAACATCGTAACCTGGCCGACTTGCTCGATAATGGAGGCGGCGGTCATTTGCGTCGGATCGCGCAGCAAGTGGGCGTCGAGCTCCTCGATCTTCACGCCGTCGCGAAACAGCGGGTTCACCCCGCCGGGCAAAAACGAACTGTTCGTCACGCGTTCGCTGAATTTGGGCCCAAACACCAGCACCGCCGCCCGCTTGCCCGCTTTGATCAACTGCTCGGCTTCTTCCTGGGTGGGAATGACCTCGACGCGAATGCCGGCGGTTTGCGCCAGGTCGCGCTCGACGATCTTTGCCCACGGCGTGGTGGGGACGTCCGGCTTCGCGCCCGGTTCGCTATAGCCCGGGTCGAGGTCCACAATCGAAATCCGCAGGCGGTCATCCGGCTTTTGACCGAAGCCATCGCCCAGCGAAACCCCCAGCACCAAAATAAAAATCAGCGGCATGGCCAACAGCACCATGACCGCGCGCGGATCGCGCACCAGCAGCCGCATGTCCTTTTTCGCCAGCGTCCAAATCAGCATGGCCAGCCTCTAGGTAAGATTGAAAAATCATGTATGCTCCTTCTCCCTCTGGGAGAAGGTTGGGATGAGGGCGATTCGCGCGTCGCAAAAAAAGCCCTCACCCTAACCCTCTCCCAAAGGGAGAGGGAATCGCACACGTTATTTTGCGTCCTCCTCAGTCGCGCAAGGCACGTCCCGTCAAATGCAAAAACACGCGCTCCAAATTCGGCTCGGACGTTTCCAGGCTCGTGAGTTCAAGTTGCATTTCATTCAACAGGGCGATCAACTGCATCAGGGCCGTTTTCACGTCGCGACATTCAAGTTCCATCGAGGGGCCGTCCAGCCCATTGACCTCGACATCGGGAATCTGCCGCAACCGTTCATACAAACGCGCGGTGGCCTGCGGCACGCGAAAGCGAATCACGCCGGGTATCTGCCGCAACAGATTCGCCAGGCGGTCGCACGCGATCAGCCGGCCACGATCGATGATGCCAATCCGCGAGCACAGCGCCTGCACTTCTTCAATGTAGTGGCTGGTGTAAACCACACAAACTCCGCTGGCCGCCAGCCGTCGCACTTCCTCGAAAATGTGATTGCGCGACTGCGGATCAACCCCGGTCGTGGGCTCGTCCAACAACAGCAGCTTCGGTTCATGGATCAAGGCGGCGCCCAGGTTGAGCCGCCGCTTCATGCCGCCGGAAAAGGCCTCGACGCGCTCGTTGGCTCGATCGCTCAATCCGACGGCGGCCAGCACCTCGTCCACTCGGCATTGCAACCGCACGGGAGTCACTCCATACAAGCTGCCAAAAAATCTCAAATTCTCTCGCGCGTTCAACTCCCCGTAAATCGCCAGCTCCTGCGGCACGATGCCGATCAGCCGCCGCAGTTCTTTATCGCGAGTCGACGCCTTTCGCCCAAGAATTCGCGCTTCGCCCGACGTTGGCTCCAGCAAACAGGAGACGATCGACAGCAGCGTGGTCTTGCCGGCCCCGTTGGGTCCCAGCAGTCCAAACAGCTCGCCGGTCGAGACTTCGAAACTCACACCCGCCAGCGCGGTCGTCGGGCCGTAGCGCTTGTGAAGATCGGTAACTTGCAACATCGGATCGGTCATGAAAGTCGCGTTATGCTCTTTGGGGGGACGTGAGTCGCTTGGAGCAGCGAGGATCGACGAGCGGTAATCCCCGCGATGTGTTTGTTCGCCTAACTGGTTTGGCGCGCTTACCTTACCGCCGCAGGCCCGGAAACACAAGCGGGCAACTCGACACTACACGCCCCAGCTTCCGAGGTTGGAATGGGAAACTTGCATCGACCTATCGTAATTGGTCGGCGCAACAACTCGATTTCGCGCGCGAGCGTCGACGGCTCGGGCACGACGGAAAATCCCAACTCGAACGGTGAAAACTGCTGGTCTCGAACGTGATCGTGTTGGCAACCGGATCAACCACGCCGCCGAATTGCCATTGGTCGATCGTGTGGTTGTAATGCCAAATGCCCAGCGTCAGCGGATCGGCCCCGGCGGGCAGCAGCGCGGGATCGTAGGGGAACACCAGCGAAGCCGTCGCGCCGTGCAAGCGGCCCGTGTAATCCACGGTCCAGATAAAACCGCTCCGACGCGCCCAAATAAACTCGTGCCTGGCACCAATCGCCAAAAATTTGCTGATGTGGGTCACCTCGTCGTTCAGCTTCGTGACGTCCACGCTAAGCTGCGAGCGGCGGTGAAACGCTGATGCTCAGATTGACAACGCCGCGGGCACAGTATAGTTTGCACGTCGTCGCATCAACACGCATGGATGTGAAATTGGCTCGCGCCTGATGGGCGAGACCCGCGAGGCAATCCTTATGCTGACGATCTTTGGCCGAGACGATCGCCGCAGTCCGTTTTGCGACCGTGTGTCGCGGCGGAACTTTTTGAAAATCGGCAGCTTGGGACTGACCGGCCTGGCGTTGCCGCAATTGCTCGCCGCCGAAGCACGAGCCGGGATCGGCACGTCGCACAAGTCGATCATTCTGGTCTACCTGGTCGGCGGGCCGCCGCACCAGGACATATTCGATATCAAAACCGCGGCGCCGCGCGAAATTGCCGGCCCGTTTCGGCCGATCCGCACCAACGTGCCGGGCATCGAAATCTGCGAACATCTGCCGCGACTGGCCGGGATGATGGACAAGCTCGTGCCGATTCGCTCGGTCGTCGGCGCGCAGGACGATCACGACGCCACGCAATGCTTCACTGGCCGGCATCCGCGCGTCGGCGTTCCCTCCGGAGGTTGGCCGCAATTGGGATCGGTCGTCTCGAAACTGCAAGGTCCGCTGGCCAAGAGCGTGCCCCCCTTCGTGAGTCTGTGCTATACGACGACACACGGCCCCTACAACGAACCGGGCCCGGGATTCGTGGGGGTGTCACACGATTCTTTCCGGCCGATGGGCCCCAGCCGCCAGGATATGGTGCTGCAAGGGATCACCCACGATCAACTCGGCCATCGCCGGGCGCTGTTGGCCAGTCTCGACCGGTTCCGCCGCGAGGCCGATGGCAGCGGGAAAATGCACGGCATGGATTCGTTCACCGAGCAAGCGATGGGCATTTTGACCTCCTCGCGGCTGGCCGACGCCCTGGATCTGTCGAAAGAAGATCCCAAAGTGGTCGACCGTTATGGAACCGGCGACGAGAAAATCCACATCGACGAAAACGGCGCGCCGCGCGTGCCGCAAAGTTTTCTCGTTGCCCGGCGGCTGGTCGAGGCGGGGGCCCGCGTGGTCACGCTGAACTACAGCAAGTGGGATTGGCACGGCCACCCTTACGGGTCGATTTTCGACCGCTGCAAGGAAGATCTCACCGTGTTCGACAAGGCCTTTCCCGCATTGATCGAAGATCTGCATGAACGGGGGCTGGAAAAGGACGTCACGGTCGCCGTGTGGGGCGAGTTCGGCCGCACGCCGATGATCAACAAGAACGTCGGCCGCGACCACTGGCCGCGCGTCGCCTGCGCGCTGTTGGCCGGCGGCGGCATGAAGACCGGCCAGGTGATCGGCGCGACCGACCGGCTGGGGGGCGAAGCCGTCGACCGCCCGGTGACGTTTCCCGAGCTGTTTGCCACGCTCTATCACAATCTCGGCATCGATGTGAACACCGCGACCGTCACCGATCTTCACGGCCGCCCGCAATACCTGGTTGATGCCGGCGCGCAGCCGCTGGCCGAATTGGTGTGAGGCGTGCCGGCTCCGTCTTACGCTCGCATCGCTTTTCGATCGAACTTCAATCGTGCGGCGGTTCGTCTCCGACATCCGCTTCCACGTCCCACGTCGCGCTGGGCGCGGCAAGTTCCAAATCCTCGTATCGTTGGAGGATGCGGGCGCAGGTGTTCCAGCGCAGGACCGCGTCAGGATTGTCCGAGCTGCCTAATGCCTCAGCGTTTTCGTAACAGTGCATCGCGCGGTGAAACCAGCCTACCACGGTATGGGGTGGCATCCCCTTGGCGGCCTGAGCCTTGGCCCACCGTTCATTGATGATGCCCTCGTAGTAAACCCGCTCGTAACCGCCCTGGAGTTGCGGAAGCAATTGCTTGGCGCGGGCCAGGGCCGCCAGGTACTCCGTCTCGAATTGATCGGTCAACGCCAGCAGCAATGTCACCACCGCTTCCTCGTTTCCCGGATCGGTCGCCAGCACGTCGCGGCAGATACTTTCGGATTCCAGCGGCTCGTTGAGGAGACGATAGCGTAGCGCCCGCTCCAGAGCCGATGGGATAGCATTTTTGGCTATCGGCTTCAGTTGGACCATAGCTGACTCCTGTTCGCCTGGAGGCCAGCCGACGTCGGAGTCAAGCGACAAAATCCGAACACCGGCACCGAATCGGCCGGCCAAACCGGCTTTGTCCGTTTGCTCCTAGTCTCCAGCCTCAGGCCGAGATTGCGGCATCAAGATTCGAAATAGCTTCTTGATCGGGTCGTAAAACTCATCGACCACCCGCTCCTTGAGTGGAATGATTGCGTTGTCGGTGATATGGATGCTCTCCGGGCAGACCTCCGTGCAACACTTGGTGATATTGCAAAAACCGATCCCCAAGTCTTGTTTCAGTAGTCCGGTCCGGTTTCCGTCGTCCAGCGGATGCATCTCAAGCGCGGCGACGCGCACAAAGAAACGCGGTCCGCCGAATTCCTCTTTACGTTGGTGGTCGCGAAGGACGTGGCAGACGTTTTGACACAGAAAACACTCGATGCACTTGCGGAATTCCTGAACGCGGTCTGCCTCTTCTTGCGAGAATCGCGGCGGGCGATCATTGCGTGGCTTGAACGCTGGAATCTTTTTATTCACCTCGAAGTTCCAGGAGACATCGGAAACGAGGTCCTTGATCACAGGGAAGGTTTTCATCGGCCGAATCGTAATCGGCTCGCCCGCGGGATATTTATCCACGCGGTCCATGCACATCAGTCGCGGCTTGCCGTTGACCTCGGCTCCGCACGAACCGCAGCGGCCGGCCTTGCAATTCCAGCGAACGGCCAGGTCTGGGGCGTGATGGGCCTGCACGAAGTGCACCGCGTCCAGCACAACCATGCCTGGCGTGGAGGGCACCGTGTAACTGACGAGTTCTCCGCCCGCCGTGTCTCCACGATGGATTTCGAGCGTCATCGTTTCAGCCATGTTCACCCTCCTCGAGCAACTTTTTGAGTTCCGGCGGCATTTCGGGCAGTGGCCTCGGGCTCACCTCGATACCGTCGGTCCCTTGGCGGACGATCAAGTTCAATTTGGCCCAGCGGGCATCCGAGTCTGCGAAGTCGTCGCGGGTATGCGCGCCGCGGCTCTCCTTGCGCTGCAAAGCCGCGCGGGTGACCGCTTCGCTTACATCGAGCATGTTTTTCAGGTCGAGCGCCAGATGCCAGCCAGGGTTGTATTGAATATTGCCGCCGACCTTGATCCGGGCGGATCGCTGGCGGAATTGCTGCAGCTTGCCGAGCGCTGCGTGCAGCTCTTCCTCGGTGCGCACGATTCCCACCAAATTATGCATCGTCGAGCGCAGCTCCTCGTGCAGCGCGTACGGGTTCTCTCCGTCGGTCCGCTCGAACGGTGCAAGCGACTCGCGGACGACCTGGTCGATTTGGTCCGGGTCGACCTGGGCGACCGACGCGTTTCGCTGGGCAGATTCCGCTGCAAATTGGCCGGCCCGTCGGCCGAACACCAGCAGATCGGACAACGAATTTCCGCCCAGACGGTTGGCTCCGTGCAATCCTCCCGCCACTTCGCCCGCCGCAAACAGTCCGCGCACGGTCGATTCTTGAGTGTCCGGATCGACGCGCACGCCCCCCATCATGTAATGGCAGGTGGGTCCAACCTCCATTGGCTCACGGGTAATATCCACGTCGGCCAGCTCCTTGAACTGCTGATACATGCTGGGGAGCTTTCGCTTGATTTCCTCGGGAGTCCGCCGCGAGGCGATGTCCAGAAGCACTCCCCCGTGCGGTGAACCGCGGCCCTCGCGCACTTCCCGGCGGATCGCGCGGGCAACAACGTCGCGGGTCAACAATTCCGGTGGCCGTCGCGCGTCGGGCCGGCGGCCGGCGATGACGGCCTGAACCCACCGCGTGGCTTCCTCTTCGGTCTCGGCAAACTCGCCGCGATACAACTCGGGAATGCGCTCGAACATAAACCGGCGACCCTCTCTGTTGACAAGCACTCCCCCTTCGCCGCGCACCCCCTCGGTAATCAACGTGCCCTGGACGCTAAGCGGCCAGACCATGCCCGTGGGATGGAACTGTACGAATTCCATGTCGATCAACTCGGCGCCGGCCCACAACGCCATGGCGTGCCCGTCGCCCGTGTACTCCCACGAATTCGAACTGATGGCCCAACACCGGCCGATGCCGCCGGTGGCCAGCACGACGGCTTTCGCCCTGAAAACGACGAACCGACCGGTCTCGCGGTGATAGCCAAAACAGCCCCCGACGCGATCGCCATCCTTGAGGATGCGGCGGATAGTGCACTCCATATGCACGTCGATACCCTGGTGAACGCCGCGATCTTGCAAGGTACGGATCATTTCAAGACCCGTGCGGTCGCCCACGTGCGCGAGCCGCGGATAGGTATGGCCGCCGAAATTTCGCTGCAAGATCCGTCCATCCTTGGTGCGATCGAAGACGGCGCCCCACTGCTCGAGCTCTAGCACGCGCTCAGCGGCCTCTTGGGCGTGGAGCTGGGCCATGCGCCATTGGTTGAGGAACTTGCCCCCCTTGATCGTGTCGCGAAAATGCACCTGCCATTGGTCGCGCGTATCGACGTTGGCCAAGGCCGCGGCAATGCCCCCCTCGGCCATCACCGTATGGGCTTTGCCCAACAGCGATTTGCAGATCAGAGCGGTTCGAGCGCCGCGTGCGGAAGCCTCGATCGCGGCTCGCAGGCCCGCGCCCCCAGCACCGACCACGACGACGTCATATTCATGAGTCTCGTATGACGGCATAGGTTACAAGATCCGCAGGTCGGTGAACCGCCCAGATGCGATCATCCAGACGTAGAAATCGGCAAACGCAACCATGAACAGGCTCGTCCATGCCCAAAACATGTGATGTTTGTTGAGGAGCGAAACGTTCTTCCAAAGGCCATGGCGCAGTTGCCCCATTGCCACGCAGGAGAAACAGTCGACATTGCCGCCGACGAGATGGCGCAGCGAATGGCACGAAAACGTGTAGAGGGTCAACAGCGTGACATTCGTCCCCAGGACCAGCGTGCCCACGCTGATGCCGAACGTCTTTCCGCCGTCTGCCGGCCAAATGCAGGCATACACGACGTCAATCGACAGAATTACGAGGAAGATGAGCGCGAGGTAGAGAAAATAGCGATGGAGGTTTTGAAACAGAAACAGCCTTGTCTCGCCGCGATAGTCATGTCCGCGAGCCTCGCCGACCGCGCAAGCCGGCGGATCGAGGAAAAATGCGCGGTAATACGCCTTGCGGTAGTAGTAGCACGTCAGGCGAAAACCGCCTGGCGCCCACAAGATCAAGATAGCCGGCGAGACCCACGGCGGAAGCCAAGGCAGGACGATCAGCGGCGAATAAAACGGGGAGAGGATGTACGCAGAGTCAGGCGGAACGACACGAAAGTCGGTATTGTAAAGCGCTCGAAACGTGGCGTAGACGACGAACCCGCCCAGTCCGAGCGCTGTCGCCAGCGGCCCGGCCCACCACAAGTCGCGGCGTTCGGTCCGACCCAACCCGCCCCGACGGTTTGCGAGCACGGCTTCGGCCATCATGATGCGGAACTACCCGTCCAACAGAGGAACTGGCGCCACATTGCTCGCGGCACTATACAGCGGCCCCGCCGACGGGTCAATCATCGCGGCGGCAAATGGCGAACATTCATTCCACCCGGCGGATCGAATGTCACCGATGGCGTGAATGGTTGTCGCGGGAAAACGATCGATTGCCGATCTTCACCGCCGCCCGCAATACCTGGTCGATGCCGGCGCGCAGCGGCTGGCCGAATTGGAGCGACGCGGACTACGTTTTCGCTGGCTTGCCCGTTAGTGTCGCGAGCGACCGGCGTTCCGCCAGCGTTCATGTGTGCAGCGCCGATGGGCTTACGATCCGCGAGATAATTGCCACTGGCAAAAAGCCAGTGGCACCGCGGAAGACACGCGCGACCAGATGTTACTGATCCCTGCAATGACAATGTCCGTTGCTTGCAACGCTGGTGCCCGCATTTCCGGGCCTCCCGTTGGTCGGCCCTGCGACATTGGCAATGTAGGCGTCAGTAGCTCTCAGTCGTTCCACCGGCCACGTCAGACAACTCGCCCCGCCAAATGGTAACCGCCTGACCTCCAAGGATGACTCGGTCCGCGGCGACACGAACTTGCACGACACCGCCTCGCGCCGATGCCTGATAGGCGTTCATTTTGTCTTTGCCGAGCCGGTGCTGCCAAAATGGGGCCAGGCAACAGTGTGCTGAGCCCGTCACCGGGTCCTCGTCGATTCCCGCGGCCGGTGCGAAGAACCGCGAGACGAAATCGAAGCGAGGATCGTCCGAGACGCTCGTGACGATCACTCCACGCGTCCGCACGTACTTGAGCTTTTGAAAGTCGGGCTTGAGTGCCCGAATCTCGGCCTCGGACTCAGCCACCAAGATGAAATCGAACTTCGTGCGTCCCACAAAGAGCGGCCGGACACCCAAAGATTCGATCAACTCGGCTGGCGGCGCCGCTTTTTCGGCCGGTGTCGCCGGTAAGTCGAGCTCGATGAAGTCGACGTTGACGATTGCCGTCAGTAAGCCGCTCTTTGTGTGGAAACGGATCGAACCGTGGTCCTGAACGATTCCTTCCTCCCATATCGCGTGCGCGGCCGCCAGCGTCGCATGGCCGCAAAGGTCGACTTCAATGGCGGGCGTAAACCAGCGCAGTTCGAAGCCCTCACCAACAGGCCGCACAAACGCCGTCTCCGACAGATTCATCTCGGCAGCCACCGACTGCATCCATTCGGGATCGTGTTGTCGATCCAGCAGGCACACGGCCGCGGGATTCCCAGAAAATGGCCGAGACGCGAAGGCATCGATCTGAAGACAGCGGATTCTCGGCATGGTTGAACGATCCTTCTATTTGATCCTAGGCAAATGACGGAATAGGGCCGACCAACGGAAGGCCCAGAAAATGGGCCATTTTGCCTGGAACGCGAATTCCATTTGTTTGCCCGCGACCAATAAACCATTTGGAGCATTGGTCGTTTTGCTTGACGACATCAGCCGCATGCAAACGCCTGTGCGACAGACACAGGAATGCGCGGAAAGGTTCTCCTCGCCGTGTCGAATCTCGCTCGGTCGATTGCCGAGCAGTTGTTCATCGAGTCGGAGGCGGTGGGATTCATGAGGCCCGCGGAAAGCCGACCGGCCAAGCGACTGGCCAAGCATTAGAACCCAACAAATGGTCGAGCGTATTTGACTTCACCCGTAACGCCTTCCAAAGCGCCAGCCGCCAATTCCAACGCCATGAACGAATCGCCGGCATACTTGCTCGTCAGCTTTTTCGCCAACTGAGCCGAGAACCCGAAGCGGGTATAGTAGGCCCGATGGCCCACAACCAGCACGATCCGCTGCCCTTGATCGACCAATCGCCGCAAGCCCTCTCGAACTAGTGCCGAACCAATCCCTTGTCGCTGCCGCGACGGGACGACGGCCATTGGCGCCAGCGCCAGAGCAGCCACGGTAGATCCTTGCCCCACGATGCCCAGATCGCTGAACAGTATATGGCCAACGACTTGACCTTCCTCGTCGGCAACCAGCGACAATCGGGCGAATCCCTCGGCACGTAGCACGTCAACGAGCTTGCCCTCATCATCCCGTCCAAAGGCAGCCCGGTTGACTGCCCGGATCGCCAACACATTCTCAGGGCCTTCCGGGCGCACTTTAAAGGTCAACGGCCTTGCTCTCCATGCTTACGGCACGAAGCGGATTCGGTCGGTCGTAGGGTCGATCTCAAAACGATCGCCCCAGAATTCGCTGCCGGGCTTTATCGAATATACCTTCAGCACTGCGTCATCATAGTGGTTGATGACTTTGACGGCGATCTTGTCGGCGGGCGGCTGGTCGAAGGGGCAGCTAATGGGGTGGTGTAGAACTGGCTCCAGGCCGCTTCGTCGATGTCGGCAAGCAGGGCCCATTCGAGTTTTTCATAAGGCTCCTCGGCGCCGGTGAAACACTCGCGCAAGTGGGCGCGAGGCCAGAGTTAGGCAAGCGTCGGCCAAGCCACGAAAATACTACCCCCACGGGGAGTCGAACCCCGGTTTTCGGACTGAGAACCCGACGTCCTGGGCCACTAGACGATGGGGGCGCTGCTTGTACCTACCAATCATAGCGGCCCTGCTTGAAGGGCCGACGCTTTGTTCGTACCTGAACCACGGCCGGCTGTCAACTGCTAGGAGGCAGTCTTGCCGTTGGACGCTTCGGCCGGGCGGGACTGCGGGGCGGGGGAAGAGTCTTTGAACCATTGGTTCCATTGCCGCAGCGGCTGCGGATCGCCCAGGGCTTTGCGGTTGCTGCGCATCGTGAACATCACCAGGTAGCGCATTTCGCCTTCCAGCTTGTCGCGCAGCGGCCATAGCTGAGCCAGCTTATCGGCCGACTGGGCATATTTTTTCCTGCGGTTGAGCACGATCGCTTCGCCCGCCAATCCGAAGGCCTTGAACTGCACCTCGACGTCGTTCAACGCGGCGAAATCGCCAAAAACTTTCATCGCCCGATCGTAATCGAATTCCTGCAAGTACAGCCGCGCCAAGTGCTGCATCGCGCGACGGGCGTAGGTTTGATCATCGGGAAAGTATTTCGGCACGCTCTTCCAAGCCTCCTCGGTGCCGAGCATCGACGCGTAGATGTATTGCGCTTCAGCCGTGTCCTGCCGCTCGATGGTTTCGACCTCGGCGTCGGGCGTCACCAGCGGGCACTCGCGCAAGCCCCAAGCCGCGGTCGTGCCGGCTAGAGAGCAGGCGAAGGCCAAAAGTACCCATCGCCAAATCGTGCCGCGGTGCACAGCCGGCATGGCCGATGTCCTCATCGCCACGCCCAGCCGCTCGGTGGCCTGGCGGCGGGCTGCGACGGTGGACGTCAAATCGTCACCTCCCCAGCCGTCAAATTCGTTGCCCGGATCCTCTTGAAACAGTTCGATCGAAGCGGCGCGCAGCTCGTGGAGCAATTGCCGGGGCGTGGCAAAGCGATCGGACGGGTCCTTGGCCAGCATCTTGTGCACGATGCGACACACGGCCGGCGGCAGATCGGGGCGGGCGTTTTCCAAGCGGGCAGGCTGACTTTTCAGGTGCTGCACGGCAATCCCCAGCGCCGTATCTCCGCGAAACGGGGGCTCGCCCGAAAGCATCTGATAGCTCGTCACGCCCAACGAATAGATGTCGCTGGTCGAATCGAGCGGCTTGCCCTCGACTTGCTCGGGACTCATGTACAGCGGCGTTCCCATCGTAATGCCGGCTTGAGTCAAGTTGGTCGCGGCGGCATTCTGATTGTAGAGCCGGGCCAGGCCGAAGTCGGCGACTTTCACTTCGCCGCTGGAGGCGAGCATGATGTTTTCGGGCTTGATGTCGCGGTGCACGATGTTCTGTTCGGCCGCTTTGTGCAGCGCGGCGGCCACTTGCCGCATGATGGCCAGCGCCTTCGACACCTCGGGAGGGCCGCGCCGCGCAAGCAATTCGGCCAGGTTCAGCCCTTGCACGTATTCCTGCGCGATAAAGTGCACCCCCTCGGCAAAACCGACTTCATAAATCTGCACAATGTTGGCATGGACCAACTGGGCGGCCGCGCGGGCTTCCTGGTGAAAGCGCTCGACGTACGTCGCATCGACCGCCAAATTGCTACGCAAAACCTTGACCGCGACTTGCCGGTGCAACGACGACTGCTCGGCCAGATAGACGTCGGCCATGGCGCCCTGGCCCAGCCGCCGCAGCAAGCGATAACCGGCCAACTGCCGTCCGGAAAGATCGGCGTCGACTACAGCGTCCGTCGCGGCACGAGTCGGTTCCGCCATCGGTATGCTCTGTGGATTGTGTTCCTAGGGCGCGTGCTATTCGAGCGGTTGGGGAAAGCTCGGCTCCGGGCCTCTTCCGCGCCTCGCTCGCCGCCCCGCGATGTCTCGCCGAGCGCAAGCGAACCGACTTTAGTATGAAATGCCGGTGGTCGGCTGACAACCTCAAGCCAGCACGGGCCCGGGCGGCCATTAGCGGTTCAATTGGGCCGGCCAGTTCAGGTTTTCATGGAGAAAATCGAACGTGCCCACCCCATGAATCGTGTGCGGACCGTCAAAATATTCAATAGTGGTCCGCTGGGGGATCTTCAAATCGGCATACAGCAGCCGGATTTTCGCAAACTCGTACGAAACCTGGGTATCGGGACCGACCCCGTCGCGATGCCCGCGCTCGACCATGAACGGCCGGGGGGCGATCAAGCACGCCATTTCGGCGTAGTTGTACGTATTGCCCAAGTCGAATTCGAAAATCTCGTACTCGCCGGTCGCCACGTAACTGTAGGGCGAACTGGTCGACGCGTTCTTCCAGACCCACTCGTTAAAGTCGGCCGAACAAATCGACAAGCAATAGCGTTCGACCAGCGCCGGCACGCGCATCGCCGTTTTGCCGCCATACGAAAGGCCATAAAATGCGATCCGTTCGGGATCCACTTGCGGCAGTCCGGCGAGCCAATCGACGGTCTGCTGATGCTGCGGCACGATCACGGAAAACAACGTCTTGCGGAGCGGATTGGCCTTGCGCTGCAATGTGCGAAACTTGCCGGTGAAGATATATGGGTTTTGAGGCGCATAGGCGATGAACCCCCGCTCCGCCAGCCGGCAAGCGTACTGGTTGTAGGACGGATTATTCTTTTTCGCGTCGGCCACGTCGGTCGGGCGGCCTTCGAGTCCGTGCTGGCAGACGACCACGGGGCGTCGCTCGCCTGGTTTGATGTCCTTGGGCATCAGCAAGATGCCATAGGCGAACACGTCGGGAAACACGTCCATCACGACTTCGTAGCCAGTGTATTTTGGCTCGTCATAGATCTGTCGCGTGCGCACGTTCGCCGGCAGTGGAGGCCCGTCGAATCGGCCAATCACTTCGTTATAAAAGTGCTGGCGATACGGCGCGGTCGAAGCCTTCCATTTTTCGACGTCGCGCGAAGCGCGATCGGCCTTGGACCACAACTCGGCACGCGTCGTTTCGCCCTGGCTCAACAGGTACTGCGTGTCGTCTTTGATTTGGTCGAAGAGCCGCCGCAGACGCGCTTGGGCGTCGAACTCTTTGCGCAGATTGCTCGGCGGGGCCGAAAGCGGGGCGAGCTTGGAGCCGCTGGCCAGAGCGGCGAGAAATTTTTCCAAGGCCGGTGTGCTGCCCGGCGGACCGTCGCCTCCTTTGCTGGCCACGAGTTGAAAATCATGCGGCATCGACAGCCCGGCGACCAGCGCGCGCGCGCGATCCAATTCGCCTTGCACCGTGGCCATGCTCGGCGTGGCCAGGCGGCCGGGCGCCGCCGAACTGTTGCGGCCATCGTGGGCCTGCGGCGGGCCGGCAACTTGCGGAACCCGGCAGGCTTCGACCACCAGCGCGCGCGGTGCAACCAGGCTGGCCAGCTCGGCATCGCCGAATTCGTCCAAAAGCGCGAACACGTTGCGATAGATCGGCTCCTGCCAGAGATTTTGCCGCGCGTCGAAGTAGCCGCTCACCGCGGCCGCGTCGATCCGCGGATCGAGCGCGCCGGCATAGAGCGCGATCAACCCCCCTTCGCCATAACCGATCACGCCGATTCCCCGCACGC
>JACQFF010000229.1 GCA_016200205.1 Planctomycetia bacterium | reverse complement strand
TGTGGGACGCCCAAATCGCGCAACTTTCGCAGCGCTGGCATGTGATTGCCCCCGATTTGCGCGGTTTCGGCGGCAGCCAGGTCACGTCCGGCACCGTGACCATGCAACAAATGGCCGCCGATCTGAACGCGCTATTGGATGCGCTTGAAATCGAACGGCCGATCGTGGTTTGCGGCCTGTCGATGGGGGGCTATGTTGCTTTCCAGTTTTGGCGGCACCATGGGTCGCGAATGCGCGGTTTGGTGCTGTGCGATACGCGCGCCACGGCCGACACGCCCGAGGCGGTCGCTTCGCGGCTGAAAATGATTGAACATGTGCTCCGCGCCGGTACCGAGTACCTGGCCGAAGCGATGCTGCCCAAGTTGTTTGCGCCGTTAACGTTCCAGAACCATCCGAACGTCATTCATTTCGAGCACCAAAAAATTCTCTCGGCGGCGCCCGAGGGCGTGGCGGCGGCATTGCGTGGGATAGCCGAGCGGCCCGACGTGAGCAGTTATCTACCCCAACTATCGCTGCCCACGCTGGTCGTGGTCGGCCAGCAGGATACGATTTCCACCGTGGATGAGATGCGCGGCATGGCGGCGGCGATTCCCCAGGCGGAATTCGTCGTAATTCCGAATTCAGGCCACATGACCCCGCTGGAAAATCCCATGGCTTTCAACGATACGATCGAGCAGTTCCTCGTGCGCGTCGAACGAGGCAGTTAGCGCGTCGGGAGTGCGACCTGGTGGCGGCTTGTGGCGGGCGGCGCGACTAGGGAATCTCAAAGAGCGACTGGCTCTTGACGATCGCATAGTCATCGGGAAAGGTGTGAAACGCCTGGACCAGCAGGCTGCGATTGCGGGCCTCGAGATTGATATAGCTCAACGCGCCCAGGGCCATTCGGCCGCTGGAATCGAACCGGTACAGCATTCCCTGGTGTTGGCCGCCGCAGGCCAGTTCTTGCTGAAACGTCCAAAAAACTTCCGGTTCCACCGGCTCGAGTTGGAAATTGACCTGATACCGTGCGCCGCCGCGACACTCGACTCGATCGGCCCCTTCGCCCTTGAGGCGATACGACACCAGCCGGCGCTTTTGCGGCAGTGGGTGATGGGCGCTGGTGGCCACTTCCGTGAGTGTCAGTCCCTCGTAGCGCCAAGTCACGAAGTGGCCGGCACTGGTGATGTTGACCGTGGCTTCGTAGTCGCCTCGCTTGATCGAACGGCTACTGTGAATCTCAAATAGCTCTGGGTGCAGAGCGCGCCCGTACAGTTGGAAAACCAACTCAGCGACTTTTGGTCTGACGGTGAGCACGGCGCTGGCTCCTTCGGGAAGCATCGAGCAATCGAACAGGGGTCATCTGACGCCTCGTATTATAAACATGGCGGCGGCGCGGACAAAGAGACTTTTTTCATGCCATGTTTCTGCCAAAATTCGAGGTCTTGACATTTGTCCAAACACTTCTCCGCGCGCCGGAGCGCCGCGGTGCTAGCACGGTGCCGCGAGGGCGCGGCGGTTTCCGCGGACGCTCAGCCGAAGCTGACAAAGATGTCGTACAACGCGTGCGTTCCGGCCGCGATTCCAAATCCGCGATAGACAAACAACACCGCGAAGAACGCCCCGGCCGTAAAGCGAAACCAAAAGCTAAAAGCTTGCCAAACTTCGCCGTGCGGGCCGATATAATGGGCTGCGGAAAAAATCAGGCTCGTGAGCACCACCGCGGTGGCGATGCGCAAGCCGCGCCGCGCTCCCATCCTTTCGACGCAGGCCGAAACCGGTGGCAGCAGCAGCAGACGGAACAACATTTCTTCATATACGCCCGCGCCCACAAAACCGAGGACCCGCCCCAACATGGCCCCCCGACCAGCGATCAGCCACGGCAGGGCCATGGTCCACTGGTCGGGCGGCATCTGCGGGCCGACCAGCGTTTGCACGAACAGTCCCTGCAACCGTCCCAGGCCGAGCAAGACCAATCCCAGCACGGCGCATTCGGCAAACATGGCATAGAGCACCCCCGCCGAGAGACTCCAGCGCTCGTGCGTCACATGGTGCCAGGCCAACAACAGGGCGACGGTCAGAGCCGGCAGGAAAAAATATTGTCCGAAGCCCAGCACGTCCAAAAGCTGCCGCAGCCACACATCGGCTCCATTGCGCACCGCCTGCGTGCCCAAGAGCATCACGCCCCCTTCATAGAGCACGAGCAATGGCAACACGAACGCCAAACTCGCCAACGGACGGCGCGACTGACGCCAGTACTCATTGGCCAGTTGGGCCCAGGGAATTCGAGTCGCTAGGTGCTTGGCTGACATGCGAACAAATCGGGAGGGGGCCAGCGCCCCAGTGCGGGCGCACGAGGAAAGAGAGATCATGTTCATCTTCGGACACGATCGACCACCGGCTTGAACCGACGGGGCGGTTGGGCCAAAAGAAAACTTGAGAAAAAGTGCCTGGAGTCGCCTAATTCGCCCGACTAAAGCGGCCCGCTTAGCAGCATTATGCAAGTGCTTGCCGACGGCATCTCAACACGGGGTGGCCCATCAGACAACTTGATGTCTGGGTCCCGCAGGGACAAGAGGGCCTTTCGAGTTTTGGAACGGTTTTTAGAGACGCCTCGCGTTGCTTCGCAACAGCGACAACAGGTTGTCGGCGCCACCCCGGGGTACCCCTGCAAGCAGCCGCATAATACAGTTACGCGGCGGGAATTCTGGCCAGCGCGATTCCCCAGCATCGGTAAAAGACCAGCGCCCTGAATTGATCGGCGCGAAAGGGATCGAGATGGCGGCTTGGCCGGGAAATCGTGGATGCGGAACACGTCGGACGTGCGAATAGATGGCTTTCCTCAACTCTGGGAGTTATCCTATCTGCGTCCCGGCTGTCCAGGGGCTCAACGGCCGCTCTGCTGGGAAGCGGGGATTAAGAGCAAACGGACAAATCCCAACAGCCATCGATGCAAGCGGCGTTTCGCGGCCGCCTGCGGCTCGGCGTCGCACCGACCGATTGGTTTTGTCCGGCCGCTCTAGGTCGCGTGTCGTCCATTTTTGCTAATCTCGATCCAGGGCGCCAGATAAGGGCCAGTTCGCATAAACTTGCTCGTTGTCCGGGGCGCTGTATCCATCGGCACTAGAAACAGGAGTCTCTGGCGATGAATAAGGGTAAGCCAGTGCGTGGGTGGGTGGGTTGGCTGCGAGGATTTGCTTTTTCGGTCGCGTCCGTGGCCGCGATTATCGCGCCGTGTTCGCCGGCGCGCGGCGACGAAGCTGCGATCCCGGCGGCTCGTTTCCTTTCGGCCTTGGATCTGGAAGGCCGGACGCATCGCATCGGCAATGGCGAAGGATACCGGGCCGTTGTGTTGGTGTTCATGACGACCGAGTGTCCGATCTCGCGGGAGTATGTGCCCGAGCTGAATCGATTGTTTAACACAGTGGCCGACCCCCCGGTGAAATTTCTTGGCGTTATCCGCGAGCCCGGCCTGAAGCGATCGGCGGCTGTCAAGTTCCAGAAGGAGTTCAAGATCCAGTTCCCGTTGCTGTTTGACGCCTCCGGCGAACTGGCCGCAGCACTCGAGCCGACGCATGTCCCGGAGGCATTCCTGTTGAACAGCGACGCCAAGGTTGTCTACCGCGGCCGGATAGACGATCAATACTTCGACCTGGGCAAGAAGCGCGCAACGGCAACGACGCACGAGTTGGCCGATGCAATCGAGGCCGTGCTCAATGGCAAAGCAGTCGAGGTCGCGCGCACTACGCCCGTCGGTTGCCCACTGGAAACGAAGCGTTCGGCTTCTGGCCCAGCCAATGTGACCTACAACCGCGACATCGCGCCGATCTTTTTTGCCAATTGCGCGGAATGCCATCGGCCCGGCGAGGTGGCGCCGTTTTCGCTTCTCACGCATGAAGATGCGGCGAAGCGGGCTGAGTTTCTCAGCGACGTGACGCGCAGCCGGCGGATGCCGCCTTGGAAAGCCGAGATCGGCCATGGTCGTTTCCTGGGCGAGCGTTACTTGACCAACGCGCAGATCGACCTGATCGAGTCCTGGGCCAAAGCCGGCGCGCCCGAAGGCGACCCGGAGGATCGCCCGCCGCAGCCGCAGTTCGCGTCGGGTTGGCGGTTGGGTCATCCGGACCTGGAGCTGAAGGCCCCAGCGCCGTTCACCGTGCCCGCCGGCGGCGAGGACATTTTTCAGCACTTCATCATTCCCCTCGATCTTCCGGAAAACAAAACGGTGGTCGGTTTCGAGTTTCGCCCCGGCAACCCGTCGGTTGTACACCACGCCATTCTGTTCCTCGACACTTCCGGGGTCGGGCGGCGCAAGGATGCCGAGACTCCCGAGCCGGGCTACACGACGTTCGGTTCGATCGGCATTCCCGTGGCGGGCATTATCGGCGTGTGGACGCCGGGCATGACACCGAGGTTTTATCCGCAAGGCGCAGGTATGCCGGTTCGCAAGGGCGCCGATTTGGTGCTGCAGCTTCACATGCACCCCAACGGGAAAGAACAGACCGACCAATCGTCGATCGCGCTGTATTTCGCCGATAAGCCCGTCGAGCGGACCATGGCACGTTCTCCGTTCGTTGTGGGGTCACTATTGATCGACATTACGCCTGGGTCGCGCGATCATAGAGTGACGTCGTCCGTCACGCTTCCGGCCGACGTGACCTTGATTTCGCTCCTTCCGCACATGCACCTGGTGGGCAAGGAAATGAAGCTCACGGCCACGCTGCCCGACGGAACGGTCCAGCCATTGATTTGGATTAAGGATTGGAATTTCTATTGGCAGGACAATTACGTATACCGCGAACCGGTGCATTTGCCACGGGGAACACGGCTGGATGTCATGAGCCGCTACGATAATTCGGCGGAAAACCCGCTCAATCCCAGCAACCCGCCGAAGCGGGTGTTATTCGGCAATGGCAGCACCGACGAGATGTGCTTCGGAATCTTCCAGATCATTGTCGACCGTCCGGGCGAGGAGTTGCTGATGCATGGAGCCTTGCTGCAGACTCTGCTAAAGGAATGGAAGGACGCGGACCTTGACCCGGAGGCGCGGGAAAAAATTCTCGACGAAGCCGGAAAACTGTTCGGCGCCGGCCGCGGCACGTTCGATCGCCTGCTCGGTGGGCGGCGAGTCCAGAGGCGCTCCGACCAAGACGGCGATCAGCAGGGCGCGCAGCCAAAGCCATAGGGTACGGTGTACCATTTTCGCAAGGGCGCAGTCGGTCACACCGTGCATACGTTGTCGCGGCCGAACCTGACGCCAACGGCCACTCATCCAAAGGACGCTAAACTTGCGGCGGCACGCGAGCGAATCGCAGAACGGTCGGTAGTAGCTCGAGAATCCGCTCGGCGAAATTAAAAGAGTACGCCCGGCAGGATTCGAACCTGCAACCCTCGGTTCCGAAGACCGATGCGCTATCCAATTGCGCCACGGGCGCGTGGTGTGCTAGAAAATTCAAGATACGGTGTCCGGACAGTTTCGACAAGCGTCAGGGCCGAGCGGGTGTTTTGGCATGGTTGCCAATCTGTCGTAACGAAAGGCGGTGGAACCACGCGCGGCGTTTGTTGCGCACGTTGCAGTTGGCGTGGCGGTTTGCCCGAGGAAATCTCCATTTAGCTTGAGACTCGCGACGGGGTATGCTATAAGCGCAAAATGCCGCGATTTCCACGCGGAAGAGGTGTGGGCGAGTTGTTCTCCCGGTGCGAACACGCTGCTTATGGCTCAAATTACTCTCCAAGTGCTTGACGGCGCCGATCGCGGCCGCGTCTATGAGGATCTGCCCACGCCGGTGACCATCGGCCGCGAGGAAGGCAATTCGTTGCAACTCAACGACGAGCGGGTCAGCCGCTTCCATGTCAAGATCCAAGAAGATCAAGACAAGATCGTAATCACCGACCTGGAGAGCACCAACGGCACGAAAGTCAACGGCGAGGACATTCAACTCCGCATTCTGCGCTTCGGCGACATTATCAGCCTGGGCCGTTCGGTGCTGCTGTTCGGCTCGCGCGAGCAAATTGCCAGCCGGCTGGCCGCGCTGCGAGGCGAACTGTCTCCCTCCGGCACGGTCGGCAATGAAGACCAACTTCGCTCGCCACTGGCCGGTTCGCTCGATTTCGAACTGAACTGGAGCGCCGATCCCGACGTCCAAAGCACGCTCCACACGCTGCAAGCCCCCGACCTGCCCGAACGGTTGAGCCCCGGCCAGGCGGCCCAATTGTGCGAATTGCTGGAGTATTTGCATATTCGCATCCGCGATTTGCTCAACTCGGTGACGATCAAGCCCGACGCGGAGCGAATCACGCTCGAGGCCCGGCAGTGGCAAAATCTCGTCGACCTTCAATCACGCTTAGCGCTTTATCTGCGAGCGATTGGTCAGCCGCATGAAGACGAATAGCACCGCGAGCGTGCTGGATTGTCACTGAAAGCGGGGCGCCGGTGGTTCAACTCTATCTAGCCGGTGGACGATAGTTGTTTGGAGTTCGAAAGCCGTCACGTCTGCAAGGACTGACCGACATGGTACTGCGATCGCTCGTCATTGCGCTGTTCGTAGTGGGGCCTCTATCGATGGCGGGGGCCAGCGAGCCGGCGGTGGACGAATTAGCGATTTTTACGACGTTTCGGCAGGAGTTTGTGCCCATCACGCCGGGAAAGGGGCGGTTTCCAGCCGAATTCGAGATGGGGCGGACCGACGGCGATCCGTCCGAGCGGCCGCCGCACAAGGTGGCCGTCGACCACGCGTTTGCCATCGCCCGCTACGAAGTGCCGCAAAACTTGTGGCAAGCCGTGATGGGCGCCAATCCCAGCCGCTGGAAAGGACCGCGGAACTCGGTCGAAATGCTCTCGTACGACGAAGCCATGGAATTCTGCCACAAAGTCAGCGAGCGGCTGCGCGCGTGCACGTTGATCGGGCCGGGGCAAACCGTGCGGCTCCCTTCGGAGGCTGAATGGGAATATGCCGCCCGAGCAGGCACCAGCACGCGGTACTCGTTTGGCGACGACCTGGTGGATCTCGACGCACACGCGTGGCACAAAGGCAATGCCGCCGGCAACGATCCGCCGGTCGGGGCCAAACGGCCCAACGCTTGGAATCTTTACGACGTGCACGGATATCTCTGGGAATGGTGCGCCGACGCCTGGCATGAAAGCTATGACGGCGCTCCCCGTGACGGCGCCGCGTGGACCGCCGGCGGCGATGTCGGGCGGCGCGTGCTGCGCGGCGGGAGTTGGAAAGATCCGCCCTCGAAACTCACCAGTAGCTTCCGTCGAGCCGCGCCGCGCGAGCTGAAAGACGACGCCGTCGGGCTCCGCTGCGTGTTGGCCGACGCGCCGACGCGCTGAGTCTTGTTGAGTCGGCGGAAATCGGCATCTTTGGCCAGTTCGTCATGTCGTTGGCAATGGATCGAACCTTTCGGCCGTTGTGTGGACCCGGTAAACTGAATTCAGTTTGACCCCTCCGCTTCAGCCCGCGCAAGATCTGCCGTGACACGAACCGTTGGAAATTGGCGCCAGGTGCAGGTGGCCGGCCATGTGTGCGAAGTGTACGAGCCGCCGCGGCCCAGCCCGCATGGCCACGTCGTGATTTACTTGCATGGCGTGCACCTGAACTGCTTGAGCGACAAGCCGGCGTTCATCGACGAGTTTGATCGTCATGGCCTGCGCGTGGTTTGTCCGCGGACGCGGCGCAGTTGGTGGACCGACAAGATCTGCGCCGAGTTCGACCCGCGAATCACGGCCGAACGGTACGTGGTGGAACACGTTACGTCGTGGATCGGCGAGCACTTTGGCGCACGGCCGCCGCAAATCGCGCTGTTGGGCACTAGCATGGGCGGCCAGGGAGCGCTAAGACTCTCGTTCAAACACCCACGGCTGTTTCCCGTTGCGGCGGCTATCTCGCCAGCCATCGATTATCATCTGCGATTTGACGAAGGAGACGAAACGCTGCCGCTGATGTACCCGGACGAAGAAGCGGCGCGCCAGGACACGGCCACCTTGCACGTGCACCCTCTGAACTGGCCGCGCAACATTTGGCTCTCGTGCGATCCGACCGATTTGCGCTGGCACGAAAGCGCCGAGCGGTTGCGGATGAAACTCTCGGCGCTGGGCATTCCTCATGAGTGCGACTTGGAAACCAGCGGCGGCGGGCACGGTTTCGAATACTACAACCGAATGGCGGGCAAGGCGATCGGATTCATCGCCGAGCGTTTGGACGCCGAGCGGCTGCGGGTCGGCTAGGCTCGTTTATGGCCGTCGAAGTGCCCGATGGTGCCTGTGCGTTGCGAGCATTTCGAGCAGTTGTTCGTCGACAACGTTCAAGAATCCCGCAGCCGAAAATTCCGCGCCAGTGAAGTTCGCAGCCGCGGTCGGTTGGATCGCCAAGGCCGAAGCGATGGCGGCATTGCCGCTAAGCGCCGGCGTCACCGTTGTGGTTGACGCCGCCGGAGCCGCAGCCAACTGCGGCGCAAACGGCCCACCGGCCCCGATGTCGATCAACTGCAACCCGGTCTTGTTGCTCGTCCCGTGGGTTTGGGCGTCTGTTACGTCGAAGGAATTGACCAAGCCATCCCTGTTGAAGTCATAGATGTTGGTAACGGGGATGTTTGTCTTGAGGCTTGCCCCGTGGGTTTGGACACCCGTTACATCCAGTGAGCTGACCTTGGCCACCGTTGCCGTATTGCTCGCCCCGGTATCCGCAATCTCACTGCCGAAAAAGAACACGTCGTTGGCGGCCAGGCTGGTGTCGGCCGTTGCCAGGACGGTCACTTCCAGCCACTGCTGTTGGATCGCGCCATCGGCCCAGATCAACTCGACGCGATCGGAGCCACTGGCGCCGGCGCCAGGGCGCACCGTGACGCTGGTGGGATTGGGGGCTGCGGCCCACAGGTTCGGCAAGTTGTTGTTGCCTACCTTGAACGTGAAATCGCTTAGGATGTTAGCCAGCGTGATCGACCCGTGCGAACCGCTGCCCTGCAAGTCGACCATGATCCCGTTGATTCCTCGATCGTAACTGGAGAGGTTGGCAAACGTGGCCGCACCCGAGCCGGGCAAGTAGGCACTCTTGTCGGTGGCAATAGCGTTATCGTCGCTGAATGGCAAGGGGGTTTGAGGGTTGCCGGTCGTGTCGTATCGCGACGAACCCGCGTAGAAAATCTCGCGACCCACGACTTGGCTTCCCTGGGTGACGACATTGGCGGTACTACTGCTCGACGCACTGCTCCCGTCCACATCGTTAATTGTCACGCTAATCGTGTAAGAACCTTGCACGGCATAGGTGTTGGTG
>JACQFF010000228.1 GCA_016200205.1 Planctomycetia bacterium | reverse complement strand
ATCTCGCAAGACGACCGCCTCGTGAAATTCCTTCGAAACCGTCCGATCTCCCCTTACTCCCCCCGCTGCCGCAATTCCACCCTCACCACCGCCGCCTAAACGACGAATGTGTTCTTACGCCCCGCGGCCTCGCTGATAACTTGCACATTGCCGGGAAGCGTCCCGGTGGCCCGAAAGGTAAGGGCCGCATTGGCCGACGGGACAACGTCCGAGCCGACCCGCACCGAGATCGAAGCCGCGGACTCGTTGGGTGCCAGCGTCACTCCCTCGGCCGAACAGCCGGCCGATTCTGGCGACTTGACCAGCTCGATTTGCATTGGCCCCGAAAAATTCGAGGTTCGAATCAATTCCAGCCGGCACGCGACGGTCGAGCCGGCCTTGGCCGCCACCTGGCGATCGAGGGCCTGCAATTTCACCACCGGCGGCAGCGTCCGGACCATGCAGCGCATCGTGGAAACGACCAGGTGCGATTGCGGCTGGTTCCATTTGTCGGTAAATGTCACATAGCCCTGCGCGTAGACGTTCGAGTGGGCTTGAAGATTGATGTGCATGGTTTCGGGCAAGAACAGCCGCAACATGAACGTTGTCTGGCCGGGCGGAACAGTCATTTCAGGGACTTCGATCCCATCGAGATCCTTGATTTGCCGGTCCGCGACTTCGAGGTGAATCGGACCGTCGAAGCCATCCAGCCGTTCGACTTCCATCGCATAGGGGTAGATCGTGCCGCGATGGGCATACTGATAGGCTTCACTACAAAACAGCTTAAACACCGGCTTGTGGGCAACAGTCAATTGAAGATTGTCGATCGTGGCACTTCCCAGCCCCACGCCATCGGCATCGTGGCCCAAATGGGTCGCTAGCGCCGAGCGCGATAGCTTTTGAGTGTCGAAGGTGGCCGTGCCGGTAATCTTGACGGCGACCGCCGTGGGGCGAGCGTTGGCATCGGCGATAAACGCTATCTTGAACGTGTTCTGCTTAGCCGGAATCTGCCGCGGTTCATAGCGCACTCCCTCGGGCAACCCTTCGAGTTCAATGTCGATCGGTTTATCGAGGGCGCCGCGTCGCGTGACGGCCAATTCCACTTCGCTCCGCTCCCCTTGGACGACGTTCACGAAATCGGCCCTGGTGCCGAGCGAGAAATCGGGCCGGCCGCGTTTGAAGGACATGACATACACAAATTCCGGCCCGCCGGCAGCTCCTTGCTGCACGTCGACGACGCGCAGGCAGTAGGTCCCGGCGGCCGGTGCTCGCCAGTCAAGTTGACAAATTCGATTCGCCGCTTCGGCTGATTTGGCGCTCGCCACCGCCACGCCCGCGGCGTCCATGACGCTCACGACGGGAAGCGCGGGAGAGCTCTTCGGAAACGGCTGGCAATCGATCGAAAACGCCTGGTCCTTTTCGGCCACAAAGCGAAACCAATCCTCGTCGCTGGGGCTTGCAAATTGCCCGCTGACTGCCACGTCGGGCGGCAGCTCCATCGCTTGCTGCAAAGAATCGTTTGGCTCCTGCTCGGCGAGGCATTCGAGATCGCTCACGGCCAGCGCGATGCAATTGGCCGCATTCGGAATCGCGAGCCAATGCTCGCCGGGCTGCGATGGAATTGAGATCCGTTCCGGTTGCCGCACCAATTCGCCATTTCCACAAGTGCGAAACGTCGCGATTTCACGCGAATTACCCGCCTGTGCGCCCGGGGGAAAAGCAAATTTGATGTATGGCAATTTGGTAAGCGTGATACGATAAACGAATTCCCCGCCGCCGCGAAAACTCAGATTGGCGACGAACAGCCGGTAGTCTCCGCGCGAGGGAGCTTTGAACACCAACACCGGGTCGCTGCCGGCGCGCAGTTGCTCGAAGGGCATCCGTTGGCCTTGCAAATCGTGGATTTCCAGCACCCCTTCCAGCGGCGAGCCAAGCCGCGCCGACGCCATTTCGGCCGTGATCACGTCCCCGGCTTCGGCGGAAAACTGGAAGTAGTCGATATCGCGCTCGCCGGCGATTTGGCCGTTGATGGTGATTGGTAGCGAGACTCGCTCGGCTTTTTCGGGAACGGAGTTCGATTCGCTCTCGATCATCTCGGGCAAGTCGCCCACGACAAATGGCCTCGCGCCGGTTCCCCCCCGTCCGCTCGAAAGCCGCCAAAGTTTTGGCCCCAAAGGAGCATCGGCCGCAATTTCGACTGTGGATTGCCATTCCTTGGGATGCGACATCGGCGCCTCGCGCGGGTTGCGGCGCAACGAGGCCTCGTAGTGCCCGATCGCTCGCCCGCCAAGCACGGCGGGCGATTTGATCCCCTCGCCCCAGACATGGAATTGCGTCTGCGGCGGCAGGCACTCGCCTCCAACTCGGACCTGGACCACGGTCCCGCGCTGGCCTCCGGCCGGGAAAATGTGCGTGCTGGCCGGATCGATCGGAACCTGTTGTGCGCAGGCCAGCGCCGGCAAACCAATCAACGCGAGAAATGTGGTGACGAGCTGGCGCATTTCAGACAACTCATCGCTGTTGGACAAATCCAAGTTAGATCAATTCATGCACAGGCCGGCCGCCGCTGACGAGTTGAACTGGCCGGCCTTGCGGCGTGGTCAAGATCGTGTTGGGATCGATGCCCAGGATCGAGAGCACAGTGGCGGCCATATCGGCGGGAGTCGTGGGCCGGTCGGTCACGGCGCCGCCGATCTTGTCGGTCGCGCCGATCACCTGGCCGGTTTTCAAGGCGGCGCCCGCCATCACGATCGAAAAGGCCGCTGGCCAATGATCGCGGCCAGCCATGGTGTTGATGCGCGGCGTGCGGCCAAATTCGGTGGTCAGGACCACCAAGGTCGATTCCAACAGCCCGCGCCGCTCCAAGTCGCTCAAGAGCGCCGCGACGCCTTGGTCGAGACTCGGCACCAACAGATCGCGCAGGCTCATCGTGTTTTTGCGATGCGTATCCCAATGCCCATTTTCGATGGAGACGAAACGGCATCCGGCTTCGACCAGCCGGCGGGCGAGCAAGCAGCATTGGCCAAGACTAGTCATGCCATATTCGTCGCGCAGCGGTTCCGGCTCGTGCTGGATATCGAATGCCTCCTTGGCCCGCTCGGAGGTCATCAGGTTGTAAGCCTTCGCGTAGAAGGTATCCAACGAGCGGATGGTCTTGCTGACTTCCTCGACGCGGCCCTCGAAGGAGTTGATCGCGCGCAGGGCCTGCTGGCGGCGGCCGCTGCGGGCGGCCGATACACCCTCGGGCAACACGATGTCGCGTACCGAGAACTCGGGCGAGGCGGGATCGGCCTCGATCACAAACGGAGAATACGTGGCCCCCAAGAAAGCCGGTCCGCCGCTGTTGAGAAGATTCGGTACGGAAATGTAGGGCGGCAACGAACTATTGTTGCGTCCCAGCCGGGCCACCATCGAACCGAGCGATGGGGGGGTGTGATTGTTTTGCACCACCGGTAAGACGATGCCCGGGGTCACCCCGGTCATCATCACGTGGTATCCCTGGGTATGGTCGGGGTCCGCAGGCGTCATGCCTCGCAGGCT
>JACQFF010000217.1 GCA_016200205.1 Planctomycetia bacterium | reverse complement strand
GGCACCGCTGCCGGCAATGGGTGGTCCGATTACATACTTCTTCTCCAGCGGTGGTTTGGCGGCGTCCGCCGACTTCGCTGTGTCGGGCACCGACCTGATTGTAACTCTCACCAACACATCGTCTGCCGACGCGCTGGTGCCCACCGACATTTTGACTGGCATTTTCGTTGAGATGATGGGAGACCCAGCGCTGACGCGCGTGTCGGCCATGGTTCCACTGAGCAGTTCGGTGCTGGTGGGCGGAACTGGCGCCGACGTGACTCCAGGCGATCGAGTCGTCGGCGGCGAGTGGGCTTATCTGAATAATTTGAACCAGGTCCCGCCCAACAACGAGGGCATTTCTTCTGTCGGCCTCAATATCTTCGGGCCTGGGAGTGATCTGTTTCCCGGTCCCAATCTGCAAGGCCCATCCGACCCCAACGGCATAGAATTCGGGATCACTTCGGCCGGCGACAATCTGTTGACGGGCAACGGCGGTTTATCGGGTCAGGACTTGATCAAGAACGCTGTGGTATTCACACTGGGAGGGTTTTTTGGTGAGCCCAGCGACAAGATTAAGGGTGTCACCTTTCAATACGGCACTGCTCTTGACGAAGGACAGTTTGTCGGCCAGACACCGGAGCCAGGTTCGTTGGTCCTGTTGGGCCTAGGGGGCGCGGCGCTCGGCGCGTATGGATGGCGCCGGCGAAAAACACGGCAGGTGCGTGCGTCGTGAGCGGGTTGGTGCGCCGTCTCACGCGTACACGCAAATCAGCTTGCCTGATGTTATAGACGACTGCCGACTCGCTGAATGTCCGGCCAGCGACCCGTGCAACGCATCGGTCGGCTTCCCGCCTGTCCGGCCGTTCAAAGCCTCTTGGATCAAGCCGCTCGCACTCTTTACGCGGTTAGCGAACCAATCCTTCGGATTGCGGTGCTAGACGTGCGAGTTCTGGAAAAAATAATCTGGGTGGTTCTTGACATTTGGGTAGCTTGAGTCTAGTCTTGGGTGTGTTCGCTGCCTTGAGAGTATCCGGACAGCGATCACGCGGAGAATCGCGGCCAAATCACGATGGCTGCGAGAGGCGGATTCGTTCGCTTGGGCCCGCTAATGATTCTTGAGTGAGAGCCTGCTGAACGCGGTTTCACCGCGTCGCGATTCAGCGCATTTCTTTTGGCTCTCGCCTTTTCAGTTCAGTTCTTAACCCAGGTTGCTGCCGCGCTTGCGCGCCGTACTCGAGCGCCTTTCGGCAGTGGTATCAAACGATTGGAAGAATTCAGGCCAATGAAACGACACCTCAAGCCGGCGCTCCGCTTCGCCGCCATGCTGAGCTTGGTACTATCTTGTCATCTCGTCAATATCGCCCTGGCCGTTGTGCTCCCATCGGGCAACGGCAACACGAGCGACGCCAGTTTGCAATCTGCCTTGCAATCCGCGGGCGAGCCGAGCCTACCCTTCTTCGGCAACATTGGCCTCAGCAGCACGGGCAACGCCAGCGTGACTTATTTGGGCAATCGCTGGGCAATCACCGCCGGACATGAGACGATCGCCAACGTCGTCCCGAACGCCCCGGGCGGAGTCAGCTTCGGAGGCAATCACTTCAACGTCGACGAGAGCACCATCACCTATCTGAATAATATCAATGCCGATGGCAGCTTGGCCGATCTGAAGTTGTTTCGCCTCACCAGCGATCCGGGTCTGCCGGCGATTGCGCCTGCTCTGATTTCCAGCACAGCGCCAACCGGCCTGCAGATTATGATCGGCAACGGCCGAAACCTGGATCTGAGCCCCGGCGCTCAACAGTTCTGGAATGTCGACATGAGCCAGACAACCTGGCAGTGGACTTCCGAATCGCAGCCCCTCACGCCTGGTCCGAACGATTTCTCAGGATTCAACATCACCGGCGGCCAGATCATTCGCTGGGGCCAAGACAACGTCGAAGGACCCTACAGGTTCGTGCACACGGCCGATGACTCGCAGAATCATCCCTTGAAAGTGCAGGGCTATACCACGAAACTCGACGATGCAATCTACACGGGCACGGCACCGCTGCCGAGCGAGGCGGGAGGCAGCAACGGCGACTCGGGAGGCGGCGTGTTCGCATTGGTCAACGGGCAATGGCAATTGTCTGGGATCATGGTCGTCGTCTTCCTGCTGAACAATCAGCCCACGCTAACCTCGGTGTTCGGCGAGCAGACGTTCATCGCCGACCTGCGTCAGTATCGCGACGAGATTCTGACGATCGTGCCGGAACCGTCGAGCCTTGTGCCGGCTGCCACGGCCGCGGCGGTGTTGGTTTTGTTTCGCCGCCGAAAGGCCCGCTGAAGGCCGGCCGATTACGGCCCTGCTCCATGCAAGTCAACCCGCCGCCGCGCCCGCCGAGATCCCCCATGCCATTGCGGTCTGCCCCGCTCCTTCTCTCGACTTGTTCCGCCGTGACAAATGCCCACGAGGATTGGCCGCTGTTGCGCGTGCCCGATGGACCATGCCATTCGGATTCGACTGGCGTGCCACTAAACCTTGAGCGAGGCCCAGCACGCTATTGGCGAACGCAACAGCTTGAACACGATCGCAAGGTCGGGCCGGGAGGTTCGCCGGCGACGGCTTTTCTACGGCCTTCCACCGCGAGGTTCCGGTTGATCGGCATCCCGCTTGCGGCTGGAAAATCGAATCCAGCGAGATAAACACGGAGACCTCCTGTCTTTATGCGGATGCAGCGGTTACGGACCTTCGCACGGTAGAGCGGAAGACGGCTTCCTGAAATCCGCCCACCGCCCCGCAAACCCATTGATGGCATTTGAAATTGCAAGAGGCATGGGCTTGGGCAGCGACCACGTTGTAAAAACTTGGATATTGCGACTTAATTTAAGCGTCTACGCGCCGAGGTTGACGACACTTCCGCAGCCCAACTATGCTTAATCTCCCGCAAGTGGCCCGTTATGGCCCCGCCCAGCGGAAACGAACCCGCTACCGAACCGGCCGAGATCTCCCATGCCATTTCGATCCGCCCTGTTGGTTTTGTTGACCTGTGCCGCTACGGCGCGTGGGGGTGACGATTGGCCGCAATTTCGCGGGCCCGATGGACAGGGGCACTCCGATTCGACCGGCGTGCCGCTCGCCTGGAGCGAGACCGAGCACGTCCGATGGAAGACGGAAATACCGGGTGAAGGCTGGTCGTCGCCGGTCGTCCAGCGGAATCAGGTGTGGATGACCACAGCCACCAAAAACGGTTGCTCGCTGCGGGCCATCTGCGCCAATCGCGCGACCGGCCGGATCGTGCACGACGTCGAAGTTTTCAAGCGCAATAATCCGATCGAAAAGCACGCCACGAACAGTTATGCTTCGCCGACGCCCATCATCGACGGCGATCGCCTCTACGTGTCCTTCGGCACAATGGGCACGGCCTGCCTCGACGCCCACACAGGGGCCATCGTGTGGCAGACGCAAGTGCTCGAACTCGATCACGAGGTCGGGCCGGGAAGTTCGCCGGCGATCTTTGGCAATTTGCTGCTGTTCAACTGCGACGGCACCGACGTGCAGTACGGCGCGGCTCTGGACAAAAGCTCCGGCGCCCTGGTTTGGAAAACTCCTCGCTCGGGCGTCATCACCAAGCCCAAGGACCGCAAGAAGGCCTTTTCCACGCCGCTCGTGATTCAAAGCACCGGGCGCGACCTGGTGATCATGACTGCCGCCGAGTGGGTTTATGCGTACGATCCGCGTTCGGGCGACGAGATTTGGAACGTGAAGCATCCGGGCTTTTCGATCGCCCCGCGGCCAGTGTTCGGTCACGGATTGGTATTTGTTTCCTCCGGTTACATCCTGCCGGAGTTTTTGGCGATCCGGCCCGACGGAGCCGGAGACATTACCGCCACCAACGTGGTCTGGAGAACGGACAAAGGCGTGCCTGCCAAGCCCTCGCCGCTGTTGGTTGGAGACGAACTGTACCTGCTCTCGGACGGCGGCGTGATCAGTTGCTTGGACGCCAAAACCGGCAAGCAGCATTGGCGGCAGCGACTGGGGGGCGGCAATTTCTCGGCCTCGCCCATCGAGGTCGAGGGACGCATCTACTGCTGCGGCGAGGATGGCCGCACGATCGTGTTCGCGGCGGGTCAAAAGTTCAAGGAACTCGCCCGCAACCAGCTTACCGGCCGGTTTATGGCCTCGCCCGCCGTGGCGGGTCGGGCCCTCTATCTGCGCACCGATACGCATCTGTATCGGATCGAGGAGTAGCCACGTCGGAACACTGACTCGCGTCGAAGGAAGTTGTGCCGATCGCTCGACTGACTGCTCACGATGACGCCGGTAAACCCGCTTTGTCTACCGGTGGCTCAGTCCGGCCAGTTCCGCAGCCTTCGCCAGCGTTTTCCCGCCACGCTTCACCCATCCACGCAAATCAATCCGCTTGCGTTTCTTCCGATTCATCGTAACTGTCTCCGCGGCAACCTCCTTGAGATTGCAGCATGGGAAAACTTCTATTGGATTTTGACGCATTCCACTTGCGGCGTCGGAATTCACATCGTTCGAAGCACCGCGCCGTCGCGCTTCCTGGCGAGCGCATTTGAGGAAGCGGCTCAGTCGGTTTGTCACGGCTGGCGAAATGCGAAGCAGACCGCTAGAATGTGGCCCGGCAGTCACCCGAGGAGGTTGTCATGGGCAAGTACCCAGAAGAGGCGGCGGGCGGCGAGGAGAGCCGCGGCCGCGACATCGCCGAGCATGCGGCGACGGCACCTCGGCGGCAGATCATCCGACCGGCATTCAAGGCATTCTTTCAATTCGCGCGTTTCATGATCACGCTGCCGGTCGTGCTGATCCGGGGCCGGCGGGGAAACGTTGACGAGGTGACGGTCTATTCGGCGCATCCTAGTTTCTTCCTTTGGCTGCTGATCCTGGTGGGCTTTGTCTCCGCCTCAATCGTCGACAGGGAGCCGCAATTGGCCGGCTTTTTCGGCTGGTTGTACGTATGGGTGCTGATGTATTTTCTGGTCACGCTGCTGTACGACTTCAGCGCTCGCAAACTGGCCCTTTGGGTGCTGATCTTCGCGCTCATCTGGCTCACGTCGAAATATTTCGAGGATATCAAGAACGTGGCCATATTGAGTTCCCTGTTCGATTATCTCGCCAGCTTACAACCGAAGCTCGACCCCGGCACCGCCACGGTTCTGAGTTGGCTGCTCCTGTTGCCCTGGTTCGGATCGCTGCTGCACATGGCCCTGAACGGTCGCAAGAAGTTCAGCCCGAACGAAATCGGCGAGTTCCATTTCGGCGAGGGGAGCGAACTGACTGATCGAACCGGCCTGCGGTTTCGCACCCAATATCGCGATGTACTGGAAACGATTCTCACCATTGGCGGCGGCGACCTGCTGGCGGTCGACAATCACCAAAACGTCATCAAGCGTTGGGACAACATCCTCGGCTTGTTTTTCCTCTGGAAAGACCTCGACCGCGTACTACACCAGCGTGCGGCGGTGATGGAAATGGGAGACGAAGAAAAGGAGAAGTCGGCCGAGCATTGACGGGGCTACGGGTTGAGCGTGCAGGCTGGGTTCCCAGCGCGCCGCGGCCGATCGGCAGCCGGCCGGGCCACGGCAGTCGCGCCTCCTGGCGGATGATTTCTGGCTGCCGCGCTTAAGCGACGGCCTTATGTCTGCACAGTCCCGCGTTGTACGCCGCCCGCTCGAGGCACCGCAAGGCTTCGACCAATTGCTCGCGGGTGTGGTTGGCGGTCAGGCTGATCCGTAGCCGCTCGCTTCCGTGGGGTACGGCCGGGAACGGCACCGAGTTGACGCAGATGTTGGCCTGGTGCAATTCGAGCGTCATTTGCCGGAGGATCGGCATCGAGCCGACGATTACCGGAATGATCGGGCTGGGAGCTTCGCTGATCGTAAAGCCCATTCGCTTGAGTTCGCTGTGCATGAAGCGGCAGTTGTCCCACAGCCGCTCGACCCGCCACGGCTCTTCTTCGATCACTTCGATCGCGGCAGCGGCGGCGGCCGTAACCATAGGAGACGGAGCCGTTGAAAACATGCCCGAGCGAGCGAAGTAGCGGATGTACGTCACCAGATCCGACTTGCCGGCTACAAAGCCGCCGCAAGCGCCCAAGGCCTTGCTCAGGGTGCCAACGTGCAGGTCGATCTGGCCGTCGACGCCGAAGTGAGCGGCGGCGCCGCGGCCTCCCTCACCCAGCACGCCTGTCGAATGGGCCTCGTCCACGAGCAGCAGAGCGTCGTGCTTGCGGACCACCTCCAGGATTTCGTCGAGCCGAGCGATGTCGCCGTCCATACTGTAAATTCCTTCCACGGCCACCAGCCGGGTGCTGGCGTCGCGATTGCGGCGGAGCACTCGGTCGAGGTGTTCTACGTCGTTGTGGCGGAAGACTTTGATCTGTGCGCCCGACAGTTTTGCTCCATCGACCATGCTGGCGTGCGACAAGCGGTCGAGGATGACCACGTCGTTCTTGCCGCAAACGGCAGAGATCACGCCGACGTTGGCTGAGTAACCTGTGGCGAACACGCAGGCTTCTTCGGTGCCCTTGAAATTGGCGAGTTTCGTTTCCAGTTTTCGCGTGGTCGGGAACGTGCCCACTAGCAGTGGCGAGCTGCCCGAGCCGGCCCCATACATCCGGGCCGCCTGGCAGGCAGCTTCAATTACTTTGGGATGGCTGGCGAGTCCGAGGTAGTTGTTGCTGGCGAGTATGATCATCCGCCGTTCGCCGGCCTCGCGGGGATAGTCGACCAAGGCTTCGGCGTCGCTCGGTTCGAGCAGCATGCGGCGATAAAGGTTGTGACCTTTCGATTCGAAGTGCTCGAGCGCGCTGGCAAACATGCCGGCCGCGGTGCAAAAGTCGACCCCGCTTTCGCGGGCACGCAGCACGTCGACGAGCGACAATTCTTCGGTGGCTTCCATCGACGCTTTGGCTTTAATGAATTCAATGGCGGTGGACATGACAGGCTCCGAGTCGGGTAGAGGGTAGCGGGCGATTGGTCTAGTTTTGCCGGCACATGGCCAGCCTCTACTCAGCCAAGCGTAGAACGCGGCGAACCGTTACATGCGCGAGAAAAAAACGGAATCGCGGCAAAAATGTGCCCAAAATGGCGATTTCAAGGGCCGACACGACTGTTGGACGCTCTTTGTCGATTTCACACCGATAGGTACGGTCGTGAGATTCCGCCAAAGAACGTCACTCGTAAGGACAACCACGATGACCACGCTAGAACTGGAACCAATCCGAGAAGGCACCAAAACAGT
The DNA here is from genome assembly GCA_016200205.1 of Planctomycetia bacterium. Lineage (GTDB taxonomy): Bacteria > Planctomycetota > Planctomycetia > Pirellulales > PALSA-1355 > PALSA-1355. Next base: position 3,246 of record JACQFF010000217.1, on the reverse strand, counting down.
TTGGCCCGACATTAATGCCACGGTGAGTCAGTTCACCGTGACCGTCGAGCAGGTTCGCACGCGGCGCCAGCGGCAGGAATTTGTCGATTTTCCCTGGCGGATCTATGAAGGGGACGTCAACTGGTGCCCACCGCTAAAGATCGAGGCCCATGCGTCCATCAATCACGACAAGCATCCCTTCTATAAGCATGGCGCGGCCGTGCAGTTTTTGGCGCGACGAGAGGGCAAGGTTGTCGGCCGGATCTCGGTAAGCGACGATCCTAATTACAACGCCGAGCACAACGCCAACGTTGGCTGCTTCGGTATGTTCGAAACCGTGGACGATCCCGAAGTGTCCAGGTCGCTGTTGCATGCGGCGACCCGCTGGCTGCGTGCTCGCGGCCGCACATCGATCATCGGGCCGATCGACTACTCGACGAACTATCCCTCGGGCCTGCTCGTCGAAGGCTTCGAAACTCCCCAGCGCGTGATGATGAACCACAATCCCCGGTACTACGCCGATCTGCTCGAAGATTGGGGTTTGGAGAAAGCCAAAGACATGTACGCCTGGTGGTTCGACGGCGACAATCCTTCGCTCGACGACTGGATCCGGCGCGCCGAACGCATCGCCAACCGCGGCGGCGTGACCATTCGCCCCGTGCGTCTCGACGACTTCAACGCCGAAGTCGCCCGGTGCATGCAGGTCTACAATCAGACCTGGGAAAAAACGTGGGGCTTCGTGCAAATGACGCCGGAAGAATTCTACCACATGGCGCACCAGCTTAAGCAGACCGCGGTGCCCGAACTGCTGCTGTTGGCGGAAGTCGCCGGCCAACCCGTCGGCTTCTGCGTGACGCTTCCCGACTTGAATGAAGCAATCCGCCCGACCAAAGGCCGGCTGACGTCGTGGGGCCTGCCGATTGGCCTGGTAAAGCTGCTGTGTGGCATGAAGCGCATTTGAACCGCGAGGATGGCGGTGCTCGGCGTTCTACCGGCCTTTCGCAAGCGCGGCATTGCGGAGCTAATGATCCTGCGAGTCTTCCAACACGGCAAGCACAAGCTGGGATACACCGGCGCGGAACTCGGCTGGACGCTCGAAGACAACGAAATGATCAACCGCACCGTCGAAAGCGTGGGCGCTAAACGCTACAAGCGCTTCCGGATTTACGAGCGGTCGATTTGATCCGACCAATGCACTCTGCCGCCCGAACGCCAATGCTCTCAATCCACCCCAAACGCGTCCCGTGCCGGTGGAACGGGTTTGCGGTTGCGAACATCCGATCGATCTCCGGCGACATCTGATCATCTGTTTCGTGATGTGCCTCGGATACACACCGATTGATGACTTCGTGGTGCGAGACCAGGGCGACGGGACGTTGAAACCTGGTCACTGCATCCTGAGAACGGCTTCGTAATCCTGCTGCGGTCATCGGCTCGTTCCCTTCGACCTGAGGCGAAGCCTTCCACCGTCGCAATCTTGACACCCCTTGACAGACGCTGGCAGGGACTTTATTTTACTAATTGGTTATTTAACCTAATGGTGTGATACGAATGGCAACCGATCATCTCAGCACCACGTTCGCGGCCCTCGCCGATCCCACGCGGCGCGCGATTCTCGCGCGGCTCGGCCGGGGCGAGAAATCTGTGACCGAGCTGGCGAAGCCCTTCGAGATGACCCTGCCGGGAATTTCAAAGCACCTTAAAGTTTTGGAAAGGGCAGGGTTGATCGAAAGAAGGCGCCGAGCGCAGTGGCGGCCCTGCCGGCTCCACGCAAAACCGCTCCGAGACGTTGCCGATTGGGTGGAGCAGTACCGCCGCTTCTGGGAAGAGCGCCTCGATCGTCTTGAAGACTACCTGCAGAAACTACAAATACAGGAAAAGAAACATGGCCGCAGAAAAAACTAGCAAGGAAACCGCGGCGGCGCAGTCCTCCACCTCGAAAACGTCGTCTCAGCTCGCGTCGGATGAGCGCGAGTTCGTCATCACGCGCGTAATCGCCGCGCCGCGAGTGCCCGTGTTCAAGGCGTGGACCGATCCGACGCATACGGCGCTTTGGTGGGGTCCGCACGGCTTCACCAACCCCGTCTGCGAAATGGATGTGCGACGGGGTGGCGCCTGGCGCATCGTCATGCGCGGCCCCGACGGCGCCGAGCATCCGGCCAAAGGCGTCTATCGCGAGATCGTGGCGCCCGAGCGGATCGTCATGACCATCGACCATTCCGAACTCTCCGACCAACGGCACGATCTCGTGAACCCGAATCGCGACAAGAGCAAGGGCAAGCCCGCCGTGGAAGGTCTCATGAGAATGACGTTCGAGGAGCTCGAAGGCAAGACGAAGCTCACGATCCGAACTCGCTTCGAGTCGGTCGCGATTCGCAATGCGCTGCTGAAGATCGGGATGAATGAGGGCTGGTCGCAAAGCTTGGAACGCCTCGAGGAGTGCGTGGCGAAGGGCTGACCGTAGGCGCAAGCTAGATCAAAAGGTGGATAAACGTGGGTGAAGCCAGTTCCTGTCGTGGAGGGATTCGCTCACCTCGGATACCCCGAGAGCCTTGCTCTGGGCATTGGGATTCTGGAGCTCGTATGTACCGTCGTCTACGTGATTCCGCGCACCTCCGTTCTTGGCGCGATCTTGCTGACCGGCTATCTTGGCGGCGCAACCGCGACCCAAGTGCGCGTCGACGATCCGTTCTTCGCCCCGGTCGTCCTGGTCTGGGGAGGGCTTTTCTTGCGCGATAATCGCCTGCGAGACCTCCTTCCTCTGCGAAGTTAGCTTGCGCAGGGCGCGCGGTGCGGTCTCGGAATCGGTCTAAGAACGCGTCTTCAAAACGTTCCGAACGTTGGAATTTGGGAGGGCGAAGCTCCCGCTGAGCCGATTTTGCACCGGAAGTAGAGGCTCGGCAGGAGCCTCGCCCTCCCGTTCGCGTAATTCGAAGACACGTTCTAAATCGAAAACGAGGCTGGCAAGACCTCTTCAGCAGGGCTAGAACGAAACCTTCGACTGGCTCGGCAACTGCCTGGCGAAGGCGTCAAACGCGCAGTTCCGCACAACAGAGACCGAACCGTGCAACAAACGCGGTTCGTATCGCCCGACGAATGGAAGGACTGGACCTGACTGGTATGATTACGCTAAGTTCGACTTTTGCACTTTTTGGAACGGTTAACCCTCGAATTCCCGAGGAAAACACATTTTCGGCATTCGTCAAAGAGGCACCGGGGGTTGCAGAAACTTCGCTCGGGCCTCGTTTTGTCCGACATATTCGCGAT
>JACQFF010000216.1 GCA_016200205.1 Planctomycetia bacterium | reverse complement strand
GCTCCAATAATGCCTGACACTAGCGGCCTTAGGCGAACGAACCGTTACTACCTTATCAGTATAGCTGAGAGCGGCCGGTTTGGGGCCAGACCAAGTTCGAGTCAACCGCCGATAAGCCTTGGACGCAAGCGGCTTTGCGCAGGGTCGAGAGCACAACCCGCGTCCCGCTCGATGACTCGTCCGCTTTGATGATCGGCCCGCCTTGCTCCGCTCCGCTCGCTTGCGCTGCGTGCGCTGCATAAGGCGGGCGGAAGCGCTAGAAGACGAAGAGAAAGCAAAAACCCAATTAATCCCCGGCGACACTTCTAGTGAAATAAAACAAGGGACATTTCTAATGCTAGACGACACTTTGTAAGGGGGTATTTGCGGGCTGCGCTCCGCATCGGTAAGCTGAAGCCGTCCTCGAACGCCCACCCTTTGCGGCTAGGATCTCTGCTATGTTCAACGCCAAACCGATCGAAATCGTCTACTTGCACGGCAACGACAACGTATGCGTGGCGGCGCACGACCTGCCAGAGGGCTCCAAGATTTCAGCGGGCGGGAGAAACTTGGAACTAACCGAGCCGGTGAAACTGGGGCATAAAATCGCCCTGGATAAAATCGATGGCGGCAAACCGGTCGTGAAATACGGCCAGGTTATCGGCTTCGCCACCAAAAACGTCGCGCCAGGCGAGTGGATCCACACGCACAATCTCACCGCCGGCCAGTTCGCCCGCGATTACGCCGCGGCCAGCGAAGTTCCGCCCGATCAACAGCCGCTCACCGGCCGCACGTTCCAAGGTTACCGCCGCCCCAGCGGGCAGGCCGGAACTCGCAACTACGTCGCCGTGATTTCAACCGTGAACTGCTCAGCTTCAGTCAGCAAGTATGTCGCGGCCCGATTCAATGCCGAGGCCCTGAAACAGTTTCCCAATGTCGACGGCGTGGTGGCCTTCACGCATGGTGGCGGCTGCGGGATGCAATTTGGCGGCGAAGGACACGCCACGCTCAACCGCGTGCTGGGGGGCATCGCCCGGCATCCAAACATCGGCGGCTACGTGCTGATCGGCTTGGGCTGCGAAACCGCTTCGCTCGGCTACTTGCTCGACGATCAAAAACTCGTTCAAATCGGCGGCGCAAGTTCCCCTCCCGCAAGGCGGCCGCCGGTGCTGAGCATGCAAGATGTCGGCGGCACGGCCAAAACCATCGAAGCCGCCTGCCGGCTCGTCTCCGATATGCTGCCGCGGGCCAATGACGTGCGCCGCGAAGAGATTCCGCTTTCCGAATTGATCCTGGGCACCAATTGCGGTGGCTCGGACGGCAACTCGGGCATCACGGCCAACCCCGCTCTGGGCGTGGCCAGCGATATGATCGTGGCCGCCGGCGGCACCGTGATCCTGGGCGAGACAACCGAAATCTACGGCGCCGAACAACTACTGACACGGCGAGCCCGTTCGCCGCACATCGCCCAGAAGCTGATCGATCGCATCAAGTGGTGGGAATGGTACACGGGTCTGTTCGGCTGCACGCCCGACAACAATCCCTCGCCGGGGAACAAAGAGGGCGGCCTGACCACGATCTACGAAAAATCGCTCGGAGCGGTCGCCAAGGCCGGCAGCTCTGCCATGACGGAAGTCTATCAATACGCCGAGCAAGTCACCGCCAAGGGTTTTGTCGTGATGGACACGCCGGGTCTGGACCCGGTGAGCGTGACCGGCATCGTCGCCGGCGGCGCGCAGGTGATGGTTTTTACGACCGGCCGCGGCAGTTGCTTTGGCTGCAAGCCCACCCCGTCGATCAAGGTCGCCACCAATACGCCGATGTACGAGCGGATGATCGACGACATGGATTTGGATGCCGGCACGATCTTGAAAGGCCGCGGCGTCGAAGACGTCGGCCGCGAGATTTTTGATGAAGTCATCGCGGTGGCCAGCGGCAAGCGAACCAAAAGTGAAGGCCACGGGATCGGCCAGGAAGAGTTCGTGCCCTGGCAGATCGGCCCAACGCTGTAGATGGCGGCTTCTACCGAGCGGGGTGGTGTTACCGTTTGGAAATCAGGACATTTGAAATACCGAGCGACGATTTTACCTGGAAACTCAAATAACGCACAAAGGGCCGGGTTCGGCCCGCGGTAAATGTCCAGCGGAAGTCATTACAAGGATGAAGCACGATTCCCAAGTCTAGTCCGCCTTGACCGGCGAGATTATTGTTGATGAGCAGATTCGGCGTCCATGCTCCGGCGTAGTCGTACGGGAGAGAGCCGTGAAGTTTGTCGCAATCGACTTTGAAACCGCGAATTCCTCGCTTGATAGCATCTGTCAAATTGGCGTGGTGGTTTTCGCTGACGCTTGCTTAGCCGAAACTTGGCAGACACTGATTGATCCAGATGACTATTTCGACGGACTTAACGTCTCTATTCATGGAATAGAGAAGAAGCACGTCATGGGCGCGCCGAGTTTCCCCGACGTCTTTGAACGCCTGTGCGACCTGTTGGTCGGTCAAGTCGTCATTCATCATACCGCGTTCGACAAAGTTGCTCTAACACGAACGATCGAGAAGCACGGGCTGCGAGAAATCGCGTGTCAGTGGCTAGACACAGCAAAAGTTGTTCGCCGGGCATGGCCGGAGTTTGCGCGAAACGGCTACGGCCTCGCGAATGTCGCACAAAGCCTTGGAATTGATTTCACGCATCACGCGGCCCAAGAGGACGCCAGAGCAGCCGGCGAGATACTGCTTCAAGCCATTCGTGAAACTGGAATCACCCTTCCTGATTGGTTGATCCGAGTCACAAAACCGATCGGCTCTTCACCCCATGACTCACCAGGAACCTGCGCTCGGAATGGCGACCCCGATGGGCCACTTTTCGGCGAGATAGTAGTCTTTACCGGTGCCCTCTGTCTACCTCGACATCAGATGGCCGATCTTGCGGGGCGTAAGAACACATTCGTCGTTTAGGCGGCGGTGGTGAGGGTGGAATTGCGGCAGCGGGGGGAGTAAGGGGAGATCGGACGGTTTCGAAGGAATTTCACGAGGCGGTCGTCTTGCGAGATGACAGCCGCCCGGATTTGC